>JBBSLN010000065.1:0-8700 GCA_038255205.1 Flavobacteriales bacterium | reverse complement strand
TAACGGTTTTTGGCTTAAAGTAGAGCGGGATTAAAAGCACTTTCCTTTCTGCACGAACAAATGTAAATTAAAAGTGATGAACTTGCATGCGGCTTGCCTAAAAATAAAATTTCTGCCGCTGAAAAAATTAGGCAAGCCTTGCTCGTCCGCCCGCTTTACTTTAAGCCAATGTTAGCAGCTGGCATTTTATTCTTTGATGTGGTCAGTTTGGGTTTGGTCAATATTTATTACTTCTCTAATCTTTTCTATATATTTTGTTTTTACAATTACTGTGTCTGCAATGAAATCGTGTAAAGCTCTTTTCCTTTTGTTGAATAACAGAACAAATAGCTCACTGTAAACCCAAATATTATTTGTCCAAGTGTAAATTTTAAATAACACTGGAATTAAAGCAAATAAGTATTGTTGTTTTTGCATCCACCCTAAACTCTCATAATATGCACCGTCAGCTTTTGATAATGCATAAATTGTTATTGCGGAGCCAAAAATTGTCAAAACATAGGTTATACTTTGTCTAAGTATTGCTTCTCTCCAAGTAACGTCTGTTCCATCAAGTTTTAATATTTTAATACCAACAATTAATTTCCCTGGTGTCCCACCATATTTTTTTACTAAATAAATGCTAAACCAAAAATGAATTATTAAACTTGGAATAAAAGTGAAATAAAACATGTACATACTTAGTCCATTGAGATATAGAATTAGAAATACGTATGGTAGCAAAATAAGAAAGTCAAGAAGTAACGACCCAAGCCTTGTCCAAAAACCTGCATAAATACTTTCGTTAATTCCGTCAATTGTCAAAGGGGGTTTTTTCTCCGTCATTGTTTAATTGTTAATTGTACACAGTTTGATTGTTGTCGTGCCATGCTTGCTGCTAACGGTTTGCAGCTACAAGAAGTTGGCGATTTCGAAGCACTAAACTGTCTGCCACCACAAAAGTTGATACGAAGCTCAAAGCTTAATTTAACCACTGAACCGCCAATTTCTTGTAGGTGCTGTTATCGGTTGTTCTTCCTTTCGTCATCTGGTTAATTTGATTAGCATTTCGTCAATTTTCGCTCTTAAAATTATTGATGGTTCGTCACCTTTATCTTTTAGTTTGAGCATTTCGCAAATGTCTTTAGCTGTTAAAATTACAATTAATTTCCCTGCTTCCTTTAATGCTCCTTTTGCAGCTTTAACTGCATTTTCGTCTGCTCCATTTCTTGCTATTATAAAACTAACTGAACGTAATGCTGTCAGGAATAAATACTTTTCAGTTGTATAGATTTGTCCTTGTTTGATTTCTTCTGTGTAATTTTTAAACTCAAATAAAACATATCTTGTATGGAAGTCGTGAGCCAATTCTGTCCAAAATGTATTTTCGTGTGAAGAAATAATACGGCACAAAAGGTCGAACCGATGCAAACCATCATCAGTCGTTGGTTGCAATTCCCACAAAGTCAAATCTGTGTTATTGTCAAACAGATATTTTAAAATTTCGGTGCATTTGTTTTCAAAATTTGCAGCGTCTGGTCGTCCTAGTTGTAGTGCATTTAGTTCTTTGCAAAGTTTCTCACCTTTATCGTCAGTCTTCTTTTGCTTAATATTTGTTGAAGCATTTTTGAGATATGGAATTATTGTTGATTTAAAGTTAGTGTCAACAATAATCAAGTCGTCCAATTGTCCATTGAAAGCTCTTATAAGAATACTTTCGAGGTCATAATAAATTGTAGAATAGTCAAAGGCAAGGGCAAAAAGTGTCTTTGCATCCCAAATTATTACGCCACTTTCCTTAAATATTTCTTCTTTTAAGCTTGGTGTAACATAGCTTGAAATAACTAGAATTAGTTTAGCATTATCATTGTCCTTTTGAGAAAGTAGTCTGCGATAAGCTTGTCTTAACAAGTCGATTTTTGGAAGTTTGCTTTTATAAAACTTCACTTCTACATAAGCAAACGTATTGTCGATAGTCGCTAAAAAGTCGTAACCCTTTTCCTTTGACGGAATATCTGTTTTAAATCCGTTGCTTTCAAAAATTGTCTGAACAAGTTTTTCAAACTCTTTGTAAAGTGAAAAGCCGTCAAAGTCCATTATTTTCTCCATAGTGTTGTGTGTCTTTTAGAATAACCGATAACGGACCGGCCATTGCCGAAGGCCGGGTTCGAAGCCGAATTTACAAATTTCCCCTTTACGTTTCACACGGAGACGAAATCATATTCTTTACTCCAATCTCCAGGCTTGCGGCACATGGCCTGTTATGCGACGATGCGCTACCACTGCCTTGAAATCAATATGTTTGAGTTATGTGCAACCTTTAGTTATTGTTTGATAAATTTATATGTATTTCGTAAATAGTTTGAATTAATTGTTAAAAAATAAATTCCACATGGCAATTTCGTTATGTCAATCTCAACAGAAGCTTTACTTCTTAACTCACTAATTTCTTTCTCCATAATTTTTTCTCCCAAAACATTTATAATATAAAATTTATTGATTCCAGCTAATGCATCTAATCCATCAATAATAATTTTGTTTATTGCAGGATTGGGATATAATGAAACTGAAAATGTATTATTGTTTTCGATTAACCCTATCGCAAAAGGATTACAAATGAAATTAGATGGGGTTACCGAATCAATGGTTGCGTAGAAAATTACCGGAGAACTTGTAAAACTTAAATTATATCCTGATGCACCACTAGAATCTATTAAACTAATTAAAGAATCTGATGTATTCAACGGTAATTGATCGCAGATGGTTGTATCTGAAAAACTGTTTCTGATAAAAATATAACTGCTGTCATAACTCTGGGCTATTGAAGAAATAGTTGCTAGCTCCATATTTCGACATATTATTGAGTTATTAGACCATGATGTAAGCAAACCGTTGGGTGCATATTTTTTTCCTGTAACTAAATTGCCGCTGTAATCATATATTAAATAACAAGGATAATACCTGTATTGAATATCAGCAACGCTTCCTGTAAGAACAAACTCATTTGAATCTTTAAGCACTAATCCTTGACTATATATTAATGTATCGATTTTTTTTGACCATTGAAGTTGACCTCCAGTATCAAGTTTAATCATAAGTGTACTGTTTGGAACAGCTCCTGAAAATACAGGAATATAATAATTTCCAGTAATAATGAAGCTGCCATCAGTTAATTCTTGCATAGCAAAACTCCAGGGATTAGGATTAAAGCTTCTTATTCCATCGTCAAATTGATGTGACCAAAGAACATTTCCCAAAGAATCTGTTTTGATAATCGCTGGCAAAAATCTATCAGGGGTGATGCCTAAGTTATAAATGTGAACAGAAGCAACCATAACTAAACCACCATCGGATGTTCTGAATATATTTCTTCCCGAAAAACTGTAATGATTATTTATTAAATAATATTTTGATAAAGAAACATTTCCGTTGAAATCACAAATCATAAATGCCTGCCCATATGTTGGGCTAATTGTTCCCCCTCCTCCCAGTAGCAATGTAGTATCATTTAAGAGTTGAATGTCCGTTGGATTGAAAAAATGCGTAGGAGATGACATTTTCTTTGCATACTGTAGTAAACCACTTTTATCAATCCTAACCAGTAAAGTGCCTCCCTGTGTGTAGCCAGCAAAAATAAATCCGCTGTCAGGAAGTTCTATTGCTTTATAGTGTGTTGTTACCGGATTAAAATCATCGTATTGTTTAGTCCACAAAATATTTCCAATTGAATCTGTTTTTGTAACAATTAATGTATTATGGCTTAACCCTCCGCCTGGAGGTTTACTATTTGCTGCGAACAAGAATCCTCCATCGATTGTTTCAATTACCTGAAACAAAGAAGCGAATCCTGTATAAGCATAAGCATTGCCAGAAAATGGGCTGCTGCTATCTATAGGTATCAATTTTTGAAAATGGTTTTGTCCACTACAAATGGTAGTGAAAAAAACAAAAATTACATTTAAGGTTACGGTTTTCATGCTGTAAATTTTGATTGTACTTCAACGTTAATTACTTACTTTACCGGTGATTGCATTGTCGCATAACGTTTTCGTTGTTGCCGCTGGGGCCGGCCACCAATTCAATAACTTTCTATAAACATCGGCCGGCCCTTGCGGCAACAACGTGTTAGTGGTAGCCCTATTGGGGAATTCATGATTTACCTGAATTAAATTTATATAGTACTTTTTGTTCGCTTTTCAATTGGCTTGTTCCTTTTTCTGCTAGAAATTGCCTTATATCATTTATTATGCTTTCAAATATTACTATCGGTAGAATTCCTATCTTAATTACGTCACCGTTACCATTTACCAAAAATTGAAATTTAGGTAACAATTCTGAAGTTTGAAATGAAAATATTAAAATATAGTCATTTAGAACTAATTGATATGGGTTCTGAGCTGCAGGATTAAAAAACAACATATTTAAAGTCCTATTTGAAAAACTATCCGCGGAAACGATTAAAAAAGGAATTGTGGGAAAAGAAAGTCTCTTTTCATTTACTAAATTAAATAATATTTCTTGATCAATTGTATTAAATTGATTTAATATATCTGATAATGTTTTTTCCTCGTCAGGATTCAACTTAAAGTCATTACAAATTAAAGAACTAGAAATTGAACATCGCCATAAAATTGAATAAATTAGGAGTCTCCAAATAATAGGGTCTACCTCATTACAATAATTAATTATTATCCCCGAAGGATGCCGTTCCGGTTGAAATTGACCCTGATGTTCAGCTAACCATAACTTGTTGTGAATTTTATTTGCAATAATATTTTCTAAAATAGAAAAATAAGACTCGCAAGTTGGACATAAAATGTAATCTTCCTTTGGTGTATCTTGAACAATTTGAGGGGCTTTGTGTAAACGGTCTGTTCCAATGATAAATCCCCTTCTTCTATTCCCATCTCCTAAAATGGTTTTGCTCATAAACTTAGGAATTATATGAGAATTTGTCTGAGTCGCATCATTTATATTACAAAGCAAACATTTATTTTCTGGAGATCTCATATTGATAATATTGAGTGGGTTATCAGTAAAGTGCTGTTGGAATTGTTATTTGTTAAGTATTGTGGAGTATTCTGATTTAACAAAGTCAACAATGCTTTTCGCTGTAACTTCCTCTATTATTCCTCCCGCAACCATGTCTAGCAATTTTCCCGAAAACAACTGCATCCAATTTCTCTTGTTGAGATACAAATATTCTTTGAGTTCAGAAAGCTCATTTATTAAATCTTCGTACACTATTTCTTGTCCAAGAGATAATAATTTAAGCTTTTGAATTACTTCTATTTCAAATTCTTGGATTTGCGTTTTATCGTCTAAATTAAATTCATTTGGTTGAATTATAATATTGATTTTTTCAACTTCTTCGTTTAGAAAAAATAAAATGTCGTCACAATATTTATTATATTGACAGTTTTCTAACTTTTTACATTCTTTAAGATGTTCATCATATTTTATACGGGTCTGAAACATAAGTTCGCTTAGAAACACCAATTTGTGCGATAGTTTGTGATATTCCAATATTTGACTTCTGACGGCTCGAATGCTTAACTCGGGACGAGAATGAAAATTTGATTTATCCAGCATGATTGGATAAAATTCCCGGGCATGTCTTTGAATTATATTCATCTTTTAATAACAATTATCACCAACTAACCTAACATCATATAAGAGTTTTGCTTCATAAACACAATTATTGATTGTGATGCTTTTAATCAGAGAAAGTCAAATTTATTTTGAGTTATATTCTAAATCACCTTTTACTAAATTATGTGCTTCGCAAAGCACTTGAAGATTTTCTACTACCGTCTCTCCGCCTTTTGACCAAGGTTGAATGTGATCAAAATGTATGTTTATCCCAGTTACTGTGATGCCACAAAGTCTGCACTTGTTTCCGTCTCGCATTAAAACTTGAACTTTTAATCTTTCACTTGGTTGTCTTTTGGTTTTATGCTTGTATTCAACTTTTGGATTATCGATAAATTCTGAGTTATCTTCTTCAATTGATGCTTCTTCTTCATATGTATTATTTACAAATTCAACAAAAGATTCAAGTGCTTTTCTCCACGATCCAAATTTTGATATGTAACCTCTTTCAGAATATTTTGATAGTGGCTGTTTCATATCTCGTCTTTGAGGCTGATGTCCAAGTTTAATCCAAACATCTTCCAGGTTTTCAAACAAATCTTTTTCTGAAATATTTGCATTGAACACTATTTTTAGTCTGGCTTTTTCTAAGGCGATATTCCATGTTCCAAATCGTCTAGATATAGTCGTTGATGAAAATTTTCCAAGTTCATCATATTCCCGGGCAGTTAAATTGTCACGACCAAGTTTAATTGTAATATTATTCAAGTCGTCTAATAATTCTTGGTCTGAGCCATTGTTATTTCTAAAGTTTAATTCGTACTTCATAAGTATATGTCAGGGTTACCACTAACGTTTGGCAAGTTGCCGACGGCCGGCCCAGCCAAATTTAATAATTTAACAGAAAGGGCCGGCTGGCGGCAACTTGCTGTTAGTGGAAGTTGGCCCACCCAATTTTTAAGCTACGACAATATGCACTGCGCTTCCGCGCTTTTTTTTATTTCTTGTTTGGCTCGGCCCCTGTTCAGAAACTTGCTAAGTCATGATTTCTGTTTGGGATTTTCAATAATCAAATATAATAATTGTTCTGACTTGTTAGTATAAATTGTGATGAATATTGTCCTAATCTGGATGCACTAATTTTGTATGTTCTCATGGGCCGCGCCAAACAAGAAAAACTGTGGTTCTGCTTGTATAATGACCGTTACTTCAATTTTGATGGCCAATTTTCCACTAACGGTTTCGTAGTAGCCGCAGGGCCGGCATACCAAAGTTAAAAAATAAAACAAATGATACCGGTCTTGCGGCTACCACGTGTTAGGCTTAGTTACTTTATCTTAATAATTTTTCTGGTTTCAGATATTCGTTCATCTCCTATTCTGATAAAGTAAATTCCACCTTCCATAAATTCAGTATCAAATTTTAAATTATTTTCGTTTCTTGGAAGCTCAAATGATTTTATTAATCTACCTGTAATGTCAAGTATCGATATAGTTAATGCATGATTGTGTTTATTATTAAATTGGATAGATAAAATATCTCTAACTGGATTAGGCTTCATCATAATGTTTAACTCATTATCATTTTCTAAAATTCCTAACGTCGAAACGTGTGATGTGTTTTTTAATATGTACCCATTGTTACCTGCTGCATAAGCTAAAGAATCATTCACGATAAAGAGGTCTTTTATTTGGTCATTATAACTAGAATCAACAAACGACCATGTCATTCCTCCATTATTAGTATACCAAATGGAACCCATAGGCGTAAATCCTGTCCAATAATACAATGAATTAACACCGCCAACACAATATCCATGTAAGTCATCATAAAAATCAACTCCCACAATATCATGTGTTGCAAATTGATTAATTGAAGACCAACTTAGTCCACCGTCAAAAGATACAGTAGATTTTCCAGCGTCACCAATTACCCATTGATCATCCGTCCCACCAACAATTACGACATGATTTGGGTTTGTCATTTTTGCATCAAAAACATATAAATTGGAATCACAGTTAAAATAGCTCCATGACATTCCTTGGTCATATGATTTTGCAAAAACACCGTATCCTCCAGCAAAATAGCCGATATTTTGAATAAAATCCAATTCACCGGTTCCCCAAATCCAAGTGTTAGCCGGTGAATCTAATATTAGGGAACTTGAGGGAAAAACTAAAGGAGTATACAAAATTATAAGGCCTAGATAATCCTGAAATAAACCAGTATCCTGATTTGTAAAATATAAATTCGAATAATCATTATTATTCCCAATATTATCAACAAAATTCCAGTTTGCTCCCATGTCAATTGTTTTGAAAATAGCACCGTCCTGACCACCGGTGAATCCAATTGAATCATTTAAGAAATAAATATCCATTAAGTTGGGCCATACATGAGTAGTGTCCCAGGTTGTGCCTCCATCCAAAGTTCTTATAATCACACCATCATAACCAAACGAAATAGGATCATAAGCAGAGCCACATATGAAACCTGTATCGGGATTTAAGAAAAATATAGTAGAGTAATCGTGGGCTGTGTCAGAATTTAATTGAATCCATTGTCCTTGGGTTTTGAATCCAAAAAATAAAATAATTAAGGAAAATAAAATTCGTTTCATTTTAATGTTTTTGTGTAATTACGCCTAACGTTCCGCCAGTTGCCGCACGGGCGGGTTCGGAGACGGAAAGTTACATATTTCCCCTTTACCTTCCAAACGGAGACCAAAACACATTCACCACTTCAAAACATCAGCCTGGCGTGCAACTGGCTGTTATGCCGCGTTGCGCTGCTCGTCGTCCCCTGCCGCGACCTGACTCCTTTTCCCTGCCGCCGGTAGCCGGTCCGACTAAGAAAATGAGATTGCTCAAATGATCAGGGACGACCAATTTTCAGTCCAGGCGAAACTTATTTTGGAAAATCAGTCTCTTGTCCAAGTTGTCAAGCTTTGGCTTGTCTGAAGTTGCTATTTTGAAAAACTGTCTGGTGTGAAAAAACCTCGAAGGACATATGAATTTGTTTTGATCAAAATTAATTTGTCTGAAAAACGAGACCGGCTACCCGTGGCAGGGAATTTACGTTTGTCCATGGCCCTGATGAATGAACTTCGCAATGCGGCATAACGGTTTG
>JBBSLN010000064.1:0-8765 GCA_038255205.1 Flavobacteriales bacterium | reverse complement strand
TCTAGTATTCATCATATTCGCCATCACCAAAATTAAATGTCAATGAAAAACGAAGCGTATTCTCTAATGGACTTTGAACTTTTGACGCAGAGAACAAGTAGGATAAATCGATATTGATTGTTGTGTATTTAAATCCTGCGCCCAGTGCAAAAAACTTACGCGCACCTTTATCTTCACTTTCATTGAAATATCCAGCTCTAAAGGCAAAAGAATCTTGATAATTATATTCGGCACCTAAAGCCCATGTAAACTCTTTTATTTCTTCACTGAATCCTCCTGGAGCATCTCCGAACGATTGGAACATACCTTTTACAAAACTCACATCATTGGATTGACCTTGAACGATAATAGTTGGCTCATTAGGATCTTGCTGACCATTTGCCTCGGTATCCCCTTCTTGAACGATATCCACAAATCCTAAAAGCGGAGGAGTTGGCACCAATAATTTAGTCACCTCTGCAGTCAAACTTAATTTATTGTAATCATCAAATATAAAATCAAATCCACCACCTAATCTTAAATTGGTTGGCAAGAAGTTTTCACGCCCTGCATCATCATATTTGATTGTAGGACCCAAATTTTGAATAGCAAATCCTAAACGGGTTCTTCCATTGAAACTATCATAGGCATTTTCTTCACTTTGATAATACCCAGAGATATCAACAGCAACTGAGCTCGCAGCCGAAGCATTCGCATCAACAGCCTGGATTCTTAAATCAGAACGCAAATAGCGTAAACCGACAGCCATAGAGAATTGATCTGCCAAACGCAATGAGTAAGACGCATCAAGTGTCAATTCATTAGGCTTTTCAACCAGCGCTTCAGAAAATTCATCTTGAACGATATCTATTTCTCCTAAACTGAAATATTTGAAACTTACAGCAAAAGCACTTCGATCGGTCAATCTATTAAAGTAAGTAACGTTACCAAGAAAGATATCATTGACCAATTTGCTCAAATAAGGCGTATAACTCACTCCAATACCTGATTTTGCCAATGAGAATGTGTATTTTGCCTGATTCCACTGTTGTGAGTAAGCATCTGCTGATGTTGCCACACCCATATCTCCCATACCTGCTGCGCGCGCATCTGAAGCGATTAAAAGGAAAGGAACTCCTGTTGTTATGACAGAAGACTGATTAGGAAAAACAACCGTCTCTTGAGCATTTGATAAATTATAAATGGAAAGGGCAATAAGGGTTAAAATGTATTTTTTCATGGGTAATTTTTGTTCTTAATGATGAGTTTAAGGCACCAAAGGATTAAGCAAATATAAATCTTTATTATAGTATTACAAGTTTTTCAATCTTTTCAACTTGTCTATTAAGTTGGTTTGAACGCACTTTAAGTTTATAGATATACACACCTTTACCTATTTTGTCGCCAAAATCATCACGCCCATCCCAAACTATATCCTTAGAAAGTGTACTGGTCGATTTGATGCCTCCATTGGTCTGACCGTTTAAGGTGCGAACCAATTTACCGGAAACCGTGAATATCTGTATAGAAACGTCCAAAGACTCGGAACTATTGTGATTGAACCAAAATTCTGTATAATTAATAAACGGATTTGGGTAGTTTAAAACATTATTGATGACCAATTCGTCATCTTTGTCACGCACAACAAATTGTATTTCAGATGTTGCCGAATTATTATAGACATCCCATGCCTTGAGTGTCAAGGTATGGAGCCCTGGTTCTAAATCACGGAATGCATAAGACACTTTTCCATTTTGATAATCATCTACATTGGCTTGGTAGTAATCGTTAAGCACAAATGGGTTGGTCTCATCGCCATCAATAATAGCTGTAATGTCATGACCGATTCCACTTGCAGTGTTGATACCATTACTATCTTGGATTTTTGCCAAAAGCGTAGGAGATTCATTGGTAATGCCTCCAGTAACAAAATTTTCATCGTTCATAAACAAGTTAATGACTGGCCCAATATTATCTTCTTCAGCATTTTCATTAATGCCACCAACCTGTATATCAAAACTCGCACCGGTCTGATCTTGTAACGGCGTATCCGTTCTGGCATAAAAACTGACTTTTCCGTTGCCTACTGGAATTCCAATATCTCTTGGGACTACAAAATCAAATTCAAATTGACCAGAATTTACAGACGCTTGACCTATAAAAATCTTTTCACCAAGCGTTTTGAAATTTAGTTTATAGACTTGACCACTAACTACAATTCCATCATTTCCTAAAGTAGACCGCTGAATGTCTTTATCAAATACTGTTGCAGTCAATGTACCATTATAATCTGAAAGGACATTTCCTGCAGTATCTACAACTTCTCCCGATAATTTGACACGACTTAACGCCTTTAAAATATCGGTATTCTGACCGACTGGAACATCATTTATTTTCGTAAGCCTAATATTCGGTTTTGGAATTGCCAACTTCATTGCTGGATCTCCTATAAAGAACACCACTTGCTTTTGATTTGAAATCAACGGGTCATTTTTTGTCAATCGCAATGCTTCGGCCATACTTGGGTAATTATCAGACTCAAAAGCGAATAAATACTTTCCAAGGACTCGATTAAACCCAACTCCAACAGTCAAAAATATTTCTCTGGTTGTAGTTATTAGCGCTGCTGCACCACCTTGTGTGTTCCAATAAACGAACTCACCAGCAGTCGGCCGTTGTGGATTGTCAAATTTTGTATACTCGCACGTCACTGTTACAAAGCAATTGAATTTACAAATATTGCGTATCTCTTGCGCATCTACCTTATCAAATATAAACTCTGCCGCAAGACCATCTTCACCCCCATGACCAAAATAATTAACCACTAGGGCTCCAACTTCAATCGCATCTTTTATAGCTTTATTTACTTTTGGATAGCGTTCACCGCTGGACGTAGCTTCTTGTTGGAATGCGTCAGAATGTATTTTAACAACGTTGATGAAGGGTTTTTCGTCAGTTACAACATTTCCTATAAAATCAGTCGTATTCTCAAGTTGCTGTTCGCCAGGCAAATCCACGTCATCGGAAATCACCAAAAAATTGTTTCGCCAACTGCCGTAAGAGCCTGGTTGATAATATAAATCGATTTTATCTACCATTTCTTTAGCACGCTGCGGTGTATCTGCCAAAATTCGTCCCACGGCAATATCCAGTTTATCAGAATTTAGAACGTAGCCCTCATTCTCATCCATAGTGCCATAAAAGTCATCAGAAACATAAGAGCTTGTCAAACTAAAACTATTATAATTATACCAAGAAGGGACAATATTCGTATTGTTTGAAATCCTATTTTTATAATCGTATGAGGCGTCACCAAATAGACATAAATATTTCAAACGACTATCTTCCGAGCTTGCATTGAAATAAACATATTTTACAAAATTCCGGATGGCACCGACGTCCTGCTGACCAGAACTGAACTCGTTATAAATGTCCGTGAGCGTAACCACTTTAACATTAAGTCCGTATTGATTCCTATTAATTTGTGCCAAACGTTCTGCCTGTGAAATTAAATTACTTGGTGTTACAATGATATAGTCTATATCTTCAAATTGGCCTTGGGCATTTTTAAAGATAGTTCCTTTGAGATTTTGGTTGCTAACACCTACATTATTATCCCTTAAAGGTTCGAAATAATCAGTTGGCGTAACGGCTAGGTAGTTTCTTAATGTTCCAGCTTGAGCCTTAAAGCTAAAAGAAGATGACTGATCTGAATTCAGCTCGTTAACAACATCATATTTATTGGTAATATCCCAAATTTCAGATACTGATGAGGTGTTCGTCATACTGTATTGAACCACTCCCGACGAATTTGTGACGCTATTATTCTTAAAGAAAAATTGATTGCCTTCATATTTCAAAGCTCTCGTGGCTTCAATCGAAACATAATCAAGATACGCTATAGAAGCAGGATTTCCGTTGTTATTGAACTTCAGGGTAACAGTAGCTTCGGGAGAGGCTAAAGACACATCACCGTTGAAAGAACTACCGGTAGCTAAAGTGGTGTTCGCAAACGGATTTAACGTAAGATTTGCAATAGAACTTCCATTTAATTTCACTTCCATTGAGGTCGGCACTTCAGCTGTAGCTCCTAAATATACTTTTAATCTAGCTGGTTCAGTGGCTACAAGATTGGGGAAATTGAATGTGAACATTTTTTCATTTTCTATGCTGAATCGATCTCCGAACCAACGTCTTCCTATTTTGGCGATGTTAAATTCATCAAGTTCATGGAATTGATAATCCTGAAAAGTATCAATGGTAAAATCTGGATTACCGGAAGGCTGGACCATTTGTTGGATACGCTTTCCATTACCTGTACTAATATTTATATAATAATAGGACTTGCCGGTGTAAGGATTAATATTGGTATTGATATCCGAAATATCTATATTCCCTTTCGGTCCTTCTCCATAGAATAGCACGTAATCTTCATTGTTGAATACGCCATCTTGCTCTCCGACGAATTTTACAGCGTTTTCAGTTAGATCATAAGGATAAGGTGTTGAATTCAAAAAAGGTAACATCGCTCCACCATTACCATATATTTTAATGGTTCTAGGATCGACGTTTGTGTTCGCCCCTAACTGATTCATGAAATCCTTGGTTATTTTGAATACCCCAGATTTATCAACATAAAACCGATACCATTGCCCTGTGCTTAAAACAGAATTTACAATTCCCAATGGTGCTGCAGCACGATTTTCCCTGTTGGCAGATGTATTATAGTCTACCGTGAATGATGTGATTTTTTTATAAATACCATTATCATTTATAATAGGCGTTATCTGGAGATAAACACTACGCTTATTCCGCGCATTGGTATTGCGAAGTGTCAATTTTGGAGATTTAGGTACTGTGTTCAGTGGTAAACTTATAAGTTCGGAACTTGAGATAGTTGCATACACAACATTGTTCAAAACCGCAGAAGTCTCATTTACAGGAAAGCTTGAATCCCATTCCGTGATATAAAGAAGTCCCGAATCGTCATTAAAACTTAAATGATTTTCATTAAATGATGGTACTTCGAGTTGAGACATGCTGGTTTGAAACGTCCTGCTGCCCTCCCAAATAATTTCAAAAGTTTTTTGCTGTGACCAAAGAATGGTCTGATTAAGGATAAAAAGTAAGAGTAAGAATTTTTTCATGTATTCCAATTCATAGTTTTGATTTGCGCTGACTGTCCTGAAATTACCTATTTATACAATGTGAATTTTATCATCCAAAGCACCATAATAGTAACGCAAACACCAAAAGGTTATTATTATAGTTCGGTTTTTTATTCAAAATTACAACAATAAATGAATTTTTTAACCGTTATTGAAAAACAAAATACATCGGTAAAACGGCCAAAAATCCGTTGTTGTGTTCAAAAAAAAGGATGAAATGCAGCTTTTTTTCAATCTATTTCAAAAAAAATGTTGTTAATATTCCTTTAATTGCTATATTGCGTCACTAAATTTAATTAGCTTACTTAAAAGTATGGATATGAAAAACGTCTTAAATCTAAGGATATTATTAGCCCTAATGCTATCCTTAACTATGATTGGCTGTAAGAGATCTTCCTCATCGAATGAATCCAGAGCAACTGGATGGAACATTAATGACAAAAAAGGAGGCTTTCAATACAATAACAACTATAAAGGTCAGGAGGCTAGCCCAGGACTGGTATTTGTTGAAGGTGGCACCTTTACCATGGGTAAAGTACAAGATGACCCAATGCATGATTGGAACAACACTCCAAATCAACAACACGTTCAGTCATTTTACATGGATGAAACGGAAGTTACCAATAAAATGTATTTGGAATATCTAGATTGGATAAAAAGAGTGTATCCAAGAGATGACCCTAATTATCGATTGATTTATGAAGGTGCTGTCCCAGATACGCTTGTTTGGAGAAATCGATTAGGCTATAGTGAAATGATGACTGAAAACTATCTCCGTCACCCAGGTTATGGTGAATATCCTGTAGTTGGTGTCACTTGGATACAAGCGGTAGAGTTTGCAAACTGGAGAACAGACAGGGTCAATGAGCTTAATCTTGAGGAAGCAGGCTATATCAAACGAGATGCTCGTTTAAGTGAAGATATCACGGCTGATTCCAACTTTAACACTGATACCTATATCAATGCCCCAACCGAAACCTATGGTGGCAACACGGATATTCTGGATGGTGGAAGAAGAAAACCACAAACCAATGCGGCTGGAGAACCAATGAATATTTATGCGACTCGCGAAACTGGTATCATTTCACCAAAATACCGCTTACCTTCAGAAGTGGAATGGGAATATGCTGCACTTGGATTGAATGAATTGAGAAGTTATAATGCCATTAGAGGTCGTAAAAAATATCCTTGGAGTGGACAATATACACGTTCTGGGGATAGAAAGACCAAAGGAGATCAATTAGCTAACTTTAAACAAGGTAAAGGTGATTATGGCGGAATTGCAGGCTGGTCAGATGATGGTGCAGATATCACCAATGCTGTAATGTCCTATGAACCAAACGATTTTGGATTGTATGATATGGCTGGAAACGTAGCAGAATGGGTTGCTGACGTATACAGACCGATTGTTGATGATGAGTTTAGTGATTTTAACTATTATCGCGGTAACGTTTATACTAAAAATGCAATTAATGAAGATGGTACAGTGAAAGTTGTAACATCTACTGATATCGTTTATGATACCTTAAGTAATGGTCAAATAATTGCCAGAAACTTACCTGGTGAAATTTTACAAGTTCCTATCGACGCGAATGATGCTTTTCAAAGAACTAATTTTGACAAGAGCGACAACCGTAACTTTAGAGATGGAGACAAAAGATCGTCCCGTCAATACAGTAATAGTTTCAATGAGGACGATGGTGTGAAAGCTTCAGAAACCAGTAAAATGTACAATTCGCCACAAAATAAAATAGAAAAAGATTCTATGGGCAATGTGGTTAAAACCTATGACAAGTCTAATGATAGAACATCGTTGATCAATGATAATGTAAGAGTTTACAAAGGTGGTTCTTGGAAAGACAGAGCTTACTGGATTGACCCAGCACAACGTCGCTATTACCCACAAGATATGGCTACAGATTATATCGGATTTAGATGTGCGATGTCTAGAGTAGGATCAAAATCTGAAACTAAAAACAAATCAAGAAATTAATTGAATTAATTTTAATATAATTTTAAAAGTCCTGACCTTATGTGTTGGGACTTTTTTATTACATTTAGTTCATGGATATAGAAACTATTTACAACCGATTTCTTCAATGCAGTTCAGTATGCACTGACACCCGAAAAATTGAGCCAGACTGCCTGTTTTTTGCCTTAAAAGGCGATAATTTCAACGGTAACACTTTTGTTCAACAAGCGCTTAATAAGGGCGCAAAGTATTGTGTAATTGACGAGAAGGAATATGATAGTGAGAGGTGCATTTTAGTTGAAGACGCCCTTCAAACATTGCAAGAACTGGCCACGTATCACAGAAAGCAAATGCTGATCCCGGTTATTGCTTTGACGGGTAGCAACGGTAAGACCACGACCAAAGAATTGATTAATGCCGTCTTGTCCAAAAAATTCAAGACCACAGCAACAATCGGCAATCTAAATAATCACATAGGAGTGCCATTGACGCTCTTAAAAATAACTGATAAGACCGATATAGCCATTATCGAAATGGGTGCCAACCATGCAAAAGAGATTGAATTTCTTTGCAGCATTACACAGCCGGACTATGGATTGATTACGAATTTTGGGAAAGCACATCTCGAAGGTTTCGGTAGTGTAGAAGGCATCATTAAAGCAAAATCGGAATTATATGATTTTTTAAAGAATCATCAGAAAACTATTTTCGTGAATGAAAATGATGCAACCCAAGTAAAGCAGACACTGCACTACGACAATATTTATCATTTTGGTTTAATTAACTCCGCAGATGCCATGGTAGAATTGATAAGTTCGCAACCTTTTGTATCGCTAAAATATAATGATGTTACGATCAATAGTCAAATTACAGGAATGTACAATTTCAATAATATAGCCGTGGCCATTGCAGTAGGCTCCTATTTTAAGGTTGATTCTCTTGATATTGTTTCAGCCATTGAGAACTACAGCCCAACAAACAATAGGTCTCAATTGATGGAAAAAGGTAGTAATACCATCATTATGGATGCCTATAACGCCAATCCAACAAGCATGCTTGCAGCTCTTGAAAACTTCAAACAGTTAGATAAAAAAGATAAGACACTATTTTTAGGCGACATGTTTGAATTGGGAGCAACAGCTGAATTTGAACATCAACAGATTGTGAATTTCATTCAGGACAATACGCTCGGTGAAACATTTCTTATTGGACAGAATTTCTTTAAAACCAATACAGACGATTCACATATTCATAAATTTGAAAGATTTGAAGATTTAAAAAATCACTTACAAAAGCATCCGCTTACAAACAAATTTATGCTCGTCAAAGGATCTAGAGGCATGGCATTGGAGCGGGTTTTGGAACTTTTGTGAAATTTAAAAATCAGTTTCTATAAATATACTTACTGAATGCGGTCTCCATATGATACTCTTACCAGCGCATCAAGAATTTTTACTTTATGTAATCCTCAAATATCATATTTATTTCCAAATTAATTTAAATGCATTTTTTACATATAATTCCCGCTTCTGCAAATGCAATCCCCAAGGTTCATAAATGCACTTTGGGTTTTTGTTCCCTCCAAACCTTCAAGCCTTTCGGCTTGTATAAAATCTGGATTAATTGCGTTGTTCCAGATAATCCCC
>JBBSLN010000063.1:0-8894 GCA_038255205.1 Flavobacteriales bacterium | reverse complement strand
CAGGCATACGTAAACTGGCGAAAGACAGAGCCAAGAAAGCCAGTCTTCACAATAAAAAGTTGCGCGATTGTCGAGTGCATTTCGGAGATATCAAAAACGAGCGTAACCTGGAGTCTACATTGTTTATCACTGAAGGGGATTCCGCGTCTGGAAGTATCACAAAATCAAGGGATGTTGTCACACAAGCGGTCTTCAGTTTAAGAGGAAAACCCCTCAATTCCTATGGAATGAGCAAAAAGATTGTTTACGAGAACGAAGAATTCAATCTCTTACAAGCTGCCTTGAATATAGAGGAAACCATTGAAGATTTACGCTACAATAATATTGTTATTGCTACAGATGCCGATGTTGATGGCATGCATATTCGTTTATTGTTAATTACATTTTTCCTACAGTTCTTTCCAGAATTGATTAAGGAAGGCCATTTATACATCTTGCAAACACCATTATTCAGGGTAAGAAACAAAAAAGAAACCATTTATTGTTATTCCGAAGAAGAACGTCGAAATGCCATTGAAAAATTAAAACCTAAACCAGAAATCACACGATTTAAAGGTTTGGGTGAAATCTCCCCTGATGAGTTTGTCAATTTCATCGGTGAAGACATTCGATTAGATCCAATAATGCTCGATAAGGATATGTCCATCGAAAACCTATTGGAATTCTATATGGGAAAAAACACACCTGACCGTCAGGAATTTATAATAAACAACCTAAAAGTAGAACTTGATATTTTAGAGGAAGTCAATGAGGACAAATAATTCAAATGTCAAAAACATGATTATTTCAGTATATTTCATACTGATTGTGCTTGCCATTTTTTCTGCAATTGTTTTTAACTCGTTCCGTCATTTAACATCTAATCCTCTACTTACCTTTGCGCTGTTAGCATTCTTCTTTGCTGCAGTTTTGTTTTTGGTGCATCGAGTGTCGCGATATTTTGAATATGATAGCGACGGAATTAAGGCGATATTCATAAACAGAGGATTAATACTGTCAGATTATGCCAATTATAGGGAACATATTCTAGAAATTGATAAAGACCGTTTGGCAGGATTTAAGTTCAACAATGTCCTGTTATACAGAACGTTGGATGTTTACGTGCTTGACCGCAAAGGCGGAAAGCGAAAAGAGACCTTTAATATTACCTTGGTACCAAAAAAGAAACGTCGCTATATCCGGCAATCGTTAAGTAAAATTGTGAAGATGAATGCCAATCCATTATAATGAGTATAGATAACGAAGATTTACATAAGGATAACGATACGCCTCAAGAACCCACGAGCAACGAAACCATCACCAGAGTATCAGGAATGTTTCAGGATTGGTTTCTTGATTATGCGTCGTATGTGATTTTAGAGCGTGCTGTACCAGCGATTGAAGATGGATTTAAGCCAGTGCAGCGTCGTATTATGCAGTCCATGAAAGATTTGGACGATGGTCGTTACAATAAAGTGGCAAATATCGTAGGTCATACGATGCAATATCATCCGCATGGCGATGCCAGTATTGGTGACGCGATGGTGCAGATAGGCCAGAAGGATTTGCTCATCGACATGCAGGGAAACTGGGGAAACATTCTCACAGGCGATAGTGCAGCGGCAGCACGATATATTGAAGCACGTCTATCTAAGTTTGCGCTCGACGTCGTTTACAATCCCAAAATCACTGAATGGCAGAGCTCTTATGACGGTCGCCGGAAGGAACCCGTCAACCTTCCTGTTATGTTTCCTTTGCTTCTCGCTCAAGGAGGCGAAGGGATTGCAGTTGGTTTATCGACAAAAATATTACCGCATAACTTCATCGAATTGATAGATGCGTCCATAAAACATCTCAAAGGAAAGAAATTCACCATCTTTCCAGACTTCCCAACCGCCGGAATTGCAGATTGCAGTGATTATAAAGATGGATTGAGAGGCGGAAAAATAAGAGTGAGGGCAAAGATATCTCCACTTGACAAGAGCATACTGAACATTAGTGAAATTCCTTTTGGAACAACGACAACCTCGTTGATTGAGTCCATATTGAAAGCCAATGATAAAGGAAAAATAAAAATCAAGAAGATTGAGGATAACACTGCAGCTAAAGTAGAGATACTCGTGCATTTACCACCCGGAATTTCTCCTGATAAAACCATTGATGCCTTGTATGCTTTTACGAATTGTGAGAACTCTATCTCGCCATTAGGTTGCGTTATTGAGGATAATAAGCCTTTATTCATTGGTGTAACTGAAATGCTGCAACGCTCTACAGAACATACCGTTGAGTTGCTGAAATCCAATCTGGAAATAAAGTTGGATGAGTTTGAGGAACAATGGCATTTCGCATCCTTGGAACGTATCTTTATTGAAAATAGAATTTATCGGGATATTGAAGAAGAGGAAACGTGGGAAGGTGTTATTTCTGCAATCGATAAAGGTTTACAATCGCATATCAAACATTTAAAACGTGCTATTACTGTTGAAGACATTGAGCGCTTAACGGAAATTCGTATCAAGCGTATTTCTAAATTTGATATAGACAAAGCACAACAAAAAATAAATACACTCGAAGATCAAATCGCTCAAGTGAAATACGATTTAGAGCATCTAACGGATTACGCAATTGCCTTTTTTACACGACTTAAGAACGATTATGGCAAAGGCAGAGAGCGTTTGACGGAATTGCGTCTATTTGATGATGTGGATGCCGCTAAAGTGGTCATGCGAAATACAAAGCTCTATGTCAACCGAGAAGAAGGTTTTATTGGAACCTCCTTAAAAAGAGATGAATACGTCTGCGATTGTAGTGATATTGATGATATTATCGTTTTTACTAAAGAAGGAAAAATGATGGTCACCAAAGTAGACGCAAAAACCTTTGTAGGTAAGGATATCATTCACGTTGCAGTCTTTAAAAAGAAAGACAAGCGCACCATCTATAATTTGGTATATCGTGATGGAAGCAAAGGGCCTGCATATGTCAAACGTTTTTCTGTCACAAGTACCACGCGAGATAGAGATTATGATATGACGAATGAAACGAAAGCTTCAACTGTACTTTATTTCTCCGCAAATCCAAATGGTGAGGCAGAAGTTGTGACGATTTATCTTCGTCAAGTTGGAAGCATCAAGAAACTAAAATGGGATTTAGACTTTTCGGAGGTGCTGATTAAAGGCAGGAATTCCAAAGGCAATCAAGTCACAAAATACGCTATCAAGAAAATCGAACTCAAAGAACATGGTATTTCTACTTTGAAACCACGTAAAATCTGGTTCGATGATACAGTCCAACGCTTAAATGTGGACGAAAGAGGTGAATTGATAGGAGAGTTTCGAGGAGAAGACCGATTGCTCGTGATTACACAGGCAGGAGTTGTTAAAACTATTCTTCCAGAGCTTTCGGCGCGCTTTGATGATGATATGATTGTTTTGGAAAAATGGATGCCTAATAAGCCAATCTCTGCTCTGTATTACGATGGCGAAAAAGAGCGTTATTATGTGAAACGATTTCTCATTGAGAACGAAAATAAAGAAGAAATATTCATTACCGAACATTCCAGCTCGCAAGTGGAGATTGTTTCCACCGATTGGCGACCAATCGCAGAAGTCGTGTTTAACAAGCCTAGAGGAAAAGAGCAGCGTGATAATGAAGAGCTCAATTTTGAGGATTTCATTGCCATTAAAGGCATAAAGGCTTTAGGGAATCAATTCACCACTGATAAAATTAAGCAAGTGAGTTTGTTGGAGCCATTGCCTTATGACGAACCAGAAGAAGTTCCTGCGGAAGATATTGAAGTTGTTGATGAAGTTGAGGTTGAAATAGAAGTTGAAACTGAAATTGAGGTCGAAACTGAATTTGAAAAGAAATTCCAAACAGAAAAATCATCTGACAAACCAAAGGACAATCCACCCATGGAAATCACAAATTTAACACAAAACGATGAAGATTCAGATAATGTTGATGATGATAATGATGACAAGCATATAGATGATAAAGGGCAGACGAAGTTGTTTTAATTCACTGACAAATTCTCTGTGCAACTCGGTGTATTATCAGCGTAACTTTATGAAATAACTAAAGAAAGTTATGTATAGTTTTTAGGCTATACATTGATTTCAAATCCCAGATGCTTTAAACTTTTTTCTTCTTCACAATCCTAAAATTCAAAAACTCAACAAACAGCGAAAACGCTATGGCAAAGTAGAGATAGCCTTTCGGAATGGCACCCACCTTGTTGCCCAAAAACTCTGTATCTGAAAGGTGAGCGGCTTCAGTTATCAGCATAAATCCAATTAAAATCAAGAATGCTAGACCCAGCATTTGCAAACTCGGATGCGTATCGATGAATTTCCGAATAGGATTTGCAAAACCAATCATGACTCCGATAGCTATGACGACGGCGATAATCATCAACATTAAGTTGTAATTGTGGTTTGGGTGTAATCCGTTAGTCATCCCGACAGCTGTCAAAATGGAGTCAATAGAAAAGATAAAATCAATAATCATAATCTGAACGATAGCTTGAGATAAAGACTTTATTTTCTTGTTTTTAACCTCATCTACGTCATGCGATGGTGCTTCTACTTTTTCACGTATTTCACGTGTGCTTTTAAATATCAAAAACAGTCCACCACCGAGCAGGATAATACCCTGCCAGCTTACTGAAGTTGTCAACCAACTGCTTTCAAAAGTATAAAATGGTTCTTGTAGTCCAATTAAAAACGAAACAAAGAAAAGCAGAATAATGCGCTGAAACATAGCTAAAAATAATCCGATATTGGTAGCTTTACTTCGTTGGTTTTCTGGTAATTTGTTTGCTGCTATGGAGATAAAGACGATGTTATCTATTCCTAAAATGATTTCTAGGAACGTTAGTGTTAACAATGCGAAAATAGCCTCGCTGGAAAACAGAAAATCTAACATGTCAATTTATTTTGTTTGCTGTGCCTTTCTCGACACGTTTTTGTTTATTTGTTGGAGGCACAGCTAGACTGTATTCAAAAGTGTAAGAATTGATCGTGGTAGTTAAGATTTTCATGTGTATGGCCTTTTCTTCCGCCTTGCTTTTAGGATTGATTTTTGTTTGAATGAACTCACAATCGTTAATCCATCTGATGGAAGCTGAATCAATCTTATTTTCATAATAATCGATGTTGTAGAGCTCTGTGCGCACAAACTTTCCTGTTTTCTCCACACCATCAATTTGATATGTGAATGAAAAAGTGCCAGTTTTAAAATCTGCGCAGTTGCGATCTTTCTCATAGCAGCTCGTCAGGAAAAATAATAAGGCAAGTACAGGGGCTATTCTCATAAGATTATAATTAATTGCAAAATTAGCGAAAGCAAGGTTAATACAGGTGTTGCAATACTAAAATTTATAGCTCAAAAGCGTTGTGTATTTACAATCATTTAGAATTATTCAACGCATACTTTATTTCCCCATTACTCTTTCAGACATATGGAATCTTATATTCTAGGAATCTGGATTTAGAATTTGGTTTTTTGAAATTTAAAAGCGTCTTGAATCTTCTCTTGAACCAATATACAAGAAGCGTGGCTTTAGGAACTTATGAATGCTCAAAATTCTTGAATGTACCGTCTTTATAAAAAATCACAATACGCTCAATTGATTTGTCAGATGAAGTTGGAAATGACGCCGAACCTTTTTCGGAAGTCGAAGTTTCTGAATTCTTTGTTCGGACTTGTTTTTCTTCAGATAATGGAGCAGAGGGAAAAGACCCTTTGCCATTTAACAACCAATACAATTCCACCTCCGGAAATTCCGAAAGAACTTTCAAAACAAAATCCAAACTCGGCTTGTTGCGTCCCGATAAAATATGTGAAATACTCGAGCGCTGGACACCGATTTTTTCAGCGAAAGAAGAGGCCGTCTCGCTGTAAAATTCAATGACTTTTTCGAGTCGTTTTGCAAAATCTTCACTGTTTATCATTGTAAACAATCAATTTTAGTAATTGTCGTTACAAATGTAAAAATTTAAAACCAACAAGTGTTTATTTTTAACACAATACTAAACTTATTAATTAACAATAACTTTAGTTAATATATTTTAATTTACTGAAAAACAAAGACTTAAATAAGAAATTTAAAATTGAATGTAATTTACATGTTTTTTTCTATTTAATTCCAATCAAATATGTAGACCATTGTAAACAAAACCATACGAATTGGCTGTTTACAAATGTAAATTACTAAATGTTTACATTTGCGACAATTATTTGCAATGAATTTACACACGCTTCAAGACCTGTTCGTAAGGCACAAAGAATCATCACTTTTTGGTCGTTATATTTTTAGTGATCACGTCCATTCTTTGGTTAAAAGACACAGCAGAAATTTCAAAACTGAAACAATTGGAACATCCGTTTTGGGCGAATCAATTCATGCAATAACTATTGGAACCGGGCCAAAAAAAATATTGATGTGGTCGCAAATGCACGGAAATGAAAGTACGACCACTAAAGCCATTTTTGATTTGTGCAACGTTTTTGCAAACGATTCAATTACGAAAGACATAAAAACGATTCTTGACAACTGCACGATTTCCATCATTCCAATGCTTAATCCTGATGGTGCTAAAGCTTACACCCGTTTAAACGCCAACGAAATCGACCTAAACAGGGACGCTCAAGACCGCTCACAACCCGAAAGTAGGGTGCTAAGAACCTATTTTGACAACTATAAGCCAAATGTCTGCTTCAATCTTCACGGCCAACGAACTATTTTTAGTGCTGGAAACACCAATAATCCAGCAACTGTGGCTTTTTTAGCGCCTGCCCAGGACGAAGCTTGTAGCATTACAGAAACGCGTCAAAAGGCCATGGAGATTATTGTGAAAATGGATGAGAATTTACAAAAACAAATCCCAAATCAAGTTGGGATTTACGATGATGCCTTTAACCTTAATTGTGTAGGCGATACGTTCCAGAGTCTTGATGTGCCTACTGTTCTGTTTGAAGCGGGTCATTATGCGAATGATTATAATAGAGAAGTGGTTCGAGAATTGATATTCCAATCCCTATTCGTAGCAATTCATCATATTGCTTCAAACACACTTTCTGGACGAACTTATAAACGTTATCTTCAAATACCTCAAAATCAAAAGCTGTATTATGACCTAATTATCAGAAATACGATGGTGAATAATGAGCGCTGCGACGTTGCAATACAATATCTTGAAAGATTGTCCAATGAAAAGATAGAATTTGTGCCAATTGTTGAAAAAATTTCCAACTTGGATGGCTTTTTTGGTCATGAGGAAGTCGATGCCAATGGTGGTATGGTTTTAACAGCTAAAAAAGAGGCAATTCATGTGGGCTACGAAAACGATTTCGTTTTGCTGAATAATGACAAATTATCATTAAAAGCCTAAAAAATCTTGATCTTTGTGTGATTTCTTCAAACAATTTCTGCTATTTTTGTAAAAAATTTAAAGAATCAACAAAAATGGCAAAGTATAAAATAGACGAAATCGACCACCAAATTCTGGATATGTTAATAGAAAACACTAGAATTCCTTTTACTGATATAGCAAAAAAATTAGTGATTTCGGCCGGAACGGTTCATGTTCGTGTAAAGAAAATGGAGGACGCAGGTATTATTCAAGGGTCTTCCTTGACTCTGGATTACAAAAAACTCGGATATTCTTTCATCGCTTATGTGGGTCTTTATTTAAATAATACCTCACAGACAAAATTTGTTTTGGAGCGTATCAACAATATTCCTTTCGTGACGGTCGCCCACATTACAACAGGCAAGTTCAATATCTTTTGCAAGATAAGAGCAAAAAACACGAGCCACGCAAAGGATGTGATTTTTATGTTGGATGATATTGAGGGTGTTTATAGAACAGAAACGATGATTTCCCTAGAGGAAAGCATCAATGACAAAAAGCGTTTGATGCACACTATCTTTAACGATTTGTAGAACTCAATTTAATAAATATTTTACCCCTTTGTTGATATTTCAGCCGAGGGTTTTTCATTTCTTTCAATCACCATGATAATTCTAGCCTAATGATAGCTAAAGACATTTCTTCTGACGAATACAATTCGTACTACCAGACGTATTTAAGTAAAACCAACGATGTTCAATTAAATGAAGGGCTACGAAGCAATATGGAAAAAGTAATATCATTTCTTAAAAGCATTTCAAAAAACAAACTAGTTTACCGTTATGAAGAAGGGAAATGGACGATTAAAGAAATGCTGTTACATATCATCGATACCGAACGGATTTTTGCTTATCGAGCCTTGCGTATCGCCCGACAGGACCAAACACCGCTTCCAGGTTTTGACCAAGATGCCTATGTGCCAACTAGCAAGGCAAATGACCGTTCATTAGAAAGTCTTTTGGATGAATATAAAACGGTGCGGCATGCTACAATAGCTTTGTTTGACAGCTTTGATGATGAGATGCTAATACAAGTGGGAAGTGCCAGCAACAGCCCTTTATCAGTCAGAGCAGCAGGTTATATTCTCATAGGTCATGAGAACCATCACTGCGACATTATTCGAGAGCGCTATTTGTAATTGGCTATAAATCGATTTTTTTGGAAATTATTGACTGTGCAAACACCTCTTTGGATGGAGGAATTTAGTGCCGCTATATTAATTTTAATACCAGCATTTTTTGAATTCTTCAAAGCTTTCCAAACCGAACTTTGAATTAATGTAGTAATTGTCCATGACTGCTCAAGGATTCACATCTGGACCTACCACTATCGAATAACTCAAGACTATAATTAAGATAACTTCGTCTAAACATCATCCGTAAAATGTCTCCGTTCTTTCGGTTGGCCAAACTTGTTTTGGTTATAAGAATTAGAATCGCCTTTCGGTATCGATAAGGATGTCCAGTCGCTTCCTTTTAACATTCTACCTATAAAAGCTAT
>JBBSLN010000062.1:0-8925 GCA_038255205.1 Flavobacteriales bacterium | reverse complement strand
TTTTTTAAATCGAACAGAATGGTTTTGATAGTTGTCTCTTCAGATTTTTTTGTAGCATCAATTTTTTGGCTTGATACTAACTGATAATTTTGATTGTCGGTTGAAGTATAGCATAACACTTCAGTCGGATAAAATATCCAGGAGCGTTGGTCTCGTAAGAAGTTAACACTGACATTTGAAACCGATTTTTCCACTCCCAAATTCATAATCGCAACCACATCCTTATCCTGATACCCTTGCCAAGAACCTGTCCTAAAATCTTTTGTGCCTTTAATACCGTCAATCAAAGCATTTTGTCCGCCACCATTGTATTGATTTGCATACTCTGTCTTTAAAACCAAGGAGACGTTTGGGTCAATTTTATAAAATGACGTCGAAATGGTTGCGCTCTTTTCCTCGTCCTTCTCTGAATACACTTTTAGCGTGCTTGGTTCTGTCAATTTGAATGGTTTTTCATATTTGACAGTGGTGGAATCATTCAAGGTATAAAAAATAGTTGCTGTGGAATCAACATTGACTAAAGTCACTTCAGTGTCGCCTTTAAAAGCCACATCTCCTTTTGCAATAAATGGTGCTGCAACAATTTTATAGGCATCGATTTCTGTCACGGGTTCGTCGCCTTCTGATGTTCCCCATTCGCTCGGCTGATTGGTCATCCAGAATTCCAGTGTGCCTCCATCCATAATATCTTCATGCGAAATGAATGTTTCATCTAAGGTCCTGCCATTCAATTTGGCGTGGTCAATATATTTATTTTCATCTGAAAGATTATAGGCTTTGATATGAAATTTTTCCTCATTCTCTAAATTGATGGTCGCTTTGTCAAACAATGGTGTTCCGATGATATATTGGTTCGAACCTGGCGTCACAGGATAAAAGCCCATGGCACTGAAGACATACCATGCACTCATCTGTCCACAGTCTTCATTTCCTGAAATGCCGTCAGGCGCATTCTTATAAAGGGTGGTTAAAATCTGATGTACTTTTTCTTGTGTTTTGTAAGGCTTGTTCACAAAATTATAGAGATACGCCATGTGATGACTTGGTTCGTTCCCGTGTGCATATTGACCAATCAAACCGGTAATGTCGACCTGCTCACGACCTGAAGTTTTGGCTTTAGCAGTAAAAAGCATATCCAATCTTAAATCCAAAGAATCCTTTCCCCCCAGCAATTCCATAAAACCTGAAATATCCTGTGGCACATAAAAACTGTATTGCCACGCATTGGCTTCGGTATAATTGAAATTCACTTCATAAGGGTCAAAAGGTGCAAACCAGGTATTTCGGAAACGGCCTCGCATGAATTTCGTTTCTGGGTCATAAACGTTTTTATAATATTGAGCGCGTTTCATAAAGGTTTCTTCATCATCATCCTTGCCCATCTCTTTTGCCATTTGTGCAATCGTCCAGTCGTCATAGGCGTATTCCAAGGTTTTAGAGACCGATTCACTTTCTTCCTCCACTGGAATAAAACCAAATTCCTTATAGGATTTTAATCCCAACCAATTCCGCGTTGCGGAAAACTTCATTGCTTCAAAGGCTTTTTCAGCATCATAGCCTCGAATCCCTTTCATATAAGCGTCGGCAATGACGGGCACGGCATGGTAACCTATCATGCAACCTGTATAGTTTCCACTGATATCCCAAATAGGCATAATACCACCTTCGTTGTATTTTGAAATGAATGTGTTTATAAAATCATTGGTACGTTCTTGCTCTATTATTGTATACAAAGGGTGGGCTGCTCTGTAAGTATCCCAAAGCGAGAAAACAGTATAGTAGTCAAACTTTTTGGTATCGTGCACTTTCAAATCCATACCGCGATAACGACCATCGACGTCCTGATAAATATTGGGCGCAATCATCGTATGGTATAATGCGGTGTAGAAATTGGTTTTGTAATCTTTATTTTTACCTTCAACTACAATCTTTTCGAGTTGTTTTTCCCAAGTGGATTGTGCTTTTTCCTTTACTTGGTCGAAATTCATATCGCCTATTTCAGTTTTCAGATTATTTTTGGCACCATCTTCATCGACTGGACTAATGCCTATCTTGACATAAACAGGCTCGTTCTTTGGATTATCAAATTGAAAGACCGCCTTTTTGTTTTTATATTCACTTTTCGAAGCCCCTAAATCCACAGAAATAGGATGTGAAAATTTGATATAATAATACAATTTCTGCTGTTTTGCCCAAGCTTCGGAATGGCGATGGCCCGACAGTTCAGTATCCGAAATGCGTTTGATACTGCCGCTCAACAATTTATCACGATGCAACAAATCGAGAACCAATATTTGGTTTTGAGCGGTTGGAAATTGGTATTTATGAATCCCAGAACGTACCGAAACAGTCAGCTCGACCTCAATATTAGTGTCATCTAATTTTACTTTGTAAAAACCTGGTTCAGCTATTTCGTTAGCATGTGAAAATCTGGAACGATAGCCTCGTTTGCCATCACTTCCATTGTTGAAAACCACCGAATTTGTCGGCATTAAAAGAATATCTCCATAATCACTTACACCTGTACCGCTCAAATGTGTGTGCGAAAAGCCATAAATATAGTTGTCACTGTAATGATATCCGGAAGAACCATCCCAACCATCTAGACGCGTGTCTGGACTCAATTGCATCATCCCAAAAGGCATTGTCGCGCCTGGATAAGTGTGTCCATGTCCTCCTGTTCCGATGAATGGATTGACATAGGAAATTAAGGAAGTATCCTTTTTTGCGGATTCGGTCTTGGGCTTATTGTTACAGCCAAAAACCAAGAAAACGATAAAGAATAAAGATAATACTGGCTTCATTAATTTGGATTGTTCTTAACGCTTCCGAAATATACTAAATCTTAAGGGATGGTTAAATTTAATCCTAAGATTTTAATAAGACTTTAATTCAATTACCTTTGGAAAAAACTGCTCATATGTTGCGTTGGTTCATCTTTGCCATTATTTTTTTTCTCATTACATTTTACGGGTTTCAAGCCATAAGGACCGTTTCTAAAAGTCCTTGGGTTCATTATATTTTTATCGGGATAGGCATATTGGTAGTTGGAAATTTCATCATTCAATTTGCAATGGCTTCTGAAGGACGCGTTTTGTCTCCATCAAAAAGTTATGCGTTCGGATTTTTACTTTCGTTTATGCTCTTCAATTTGGTGTTGATTCCGTTTTTATTTGGGGAAGATATCATTCGTTTTTTATTCGGAATTTATGAAAAATTATTTAGCCAAAAACAGGAATTTCACATGCCATCAAGACGAAAATTCGTAAGTAGTATTGCCATAGGAATTGCGGCAATTCCATTTGCATCCTTGCTCTACGGAATGTACCACGGCAAGTATAATTTTAAAGTTTTAAAACATGTATTGCATTTTGAAGACCTTCCAGAAGCATTTGATGGCTACCGTATCACACAAATCAGTGATATCCATTCTGGAAGTTTCGACAATCGTGAAAAGATTGCGTATGCGGTCAATTTAGTGAAAGAACAAAAAAGTGATGCCATTTTATTTACTGGCGATTTAGTGAATAACAAGGCAACCGAAATGTTGCCATGGAAAGACCTTTTCAGTCAATTGAGTGCAAAGGATGGTGTTTTTTCTGTCTTGGGAAATCATGATTATGGCGATTACGTCGATTGGAATAGCGAAGCAGAAAAGGCTCAAAATCTAGAGGATCTGAAATTTGTTCAAAAAGACATGGGATTTGATTTGCTCCTTAACGAAAGTAGATTTATTGAACGGGACGGTCAAAGAATTGCGATAGTCGGAGTTGAAAATTGGGGGAAAGGCGGCTTCAAAAAAGCTGGAGACCTCAAAAAAGCATCAAAAGATATTGATATAAATGATTTTAAGATATTGATGAGCCACGACCCAAGCCATTGGGATGAGGTTGTTCTAAAGGATGACTATCATTATCATCTGACCTTGAGTGGTCATACCCATGGCATGCAGTTTGGTATCGAAATACCTGGGTGGATTAAGTGGAGTCCTGTTAAATGGCGTTACAAACATTGGGCAGGTATTTATAATGATTTGGGTCAATACATCAATGTGAATAGAGGTTTTGGTTACTTGGGTTATCCAGGACGTGTGGGTATATGGCCAGAAATCACTGTGATTGAACTCAAAAGAGGCTCCGAAAGTCTGAATTCTTGAAAGTAGGCAGTAAGGAGTAGGAATTTTGGAATGGTATATCATTATGGAACTTCAAACTTTTATCTATAAACTCTAAATTTTGCCTTAGAATTAGTAGGATTGGAATTTGGAATTTATTTTAAAGGATATGTAGGGATTTGGAATTTGCACAGCTTTTAGTTGAATATCAAAAAAAATATGTAGGTTTGTATTAACACGTTTGACTTAAACAACGATTATATGTCAAAATTTGGGGAATTAATAGATGTCGACATTCCGGTTTTGTTGGATTTTTTTACAGAATGGAATGAACAATCTACCGCAATGCATCCTGTTTTGAGAGATGTAGCTGCTGCACTTGGCGACAAGGCCAAAGTCATAAAAATTGACGTTGATAAAAATAAGGAATTGGCAGAAGCACTTCGTGTCAAGAACCTACCAACACTTATCATTTATAAGAGAGGCGAAATGAAATGGCGTCACAGCGGTGAGCAAGATGCCAATACGCTTATAGGCATCATTCAGGAATACGTCTAAATTCAAATCCCTTTTCGGAAAAATACGCGAGCACCTTAGGTAATGCATATTGCATGCGTTTTGATGCTTTTACACTGTCGTGAAAGACGATAATGCTACCAGCCTTTGCGTTTGATATGACATTTTTAAGACACGCCTCTTCAGAAACTGAAACTTCCCAGTCGAAAGCTAATACGTCCCACATAATAATTTTATAACCTAGATTCCGTAATAGTTTTCCTTGGTTATAAGTGATTTGTCCGTAAGGCGGACGGAAAAGTTTAACTCCAGAAGGTTCGGGACTCGATTTTATATTTTCGATTTTAGAATTGATACTTTCTTGGGTTTTTTGAACTTCGGAAATATAATCGTCTGTTTTGGTTTTCCAGCCTTTAGGATGGTTGAACGTATGGTTGCCGATGGCATGTCCTTCTTCTGCGATTCTACGGAAAATTTCTGAATGTTTTTCAATATTATTTCCGATGCAAAAAAAAGTGGCTTTAGCGTTGTATTGTTTCAAAATATCTAATGTCCAATCGGTAATCAATTGAGTCGGACCATCATCAAATGTGAGATACAAAACTTTTTCTGTTGTCGGGATATCCCAAATATAGTTATGGAACATTTTTTTGACTAAAGAAGGTGTTTTTACGGAAACTAAATTCAAATTATGATTATTGTGATTTTAAGATGCTATCAATCGTGTCCAAAGGAATATCTCGTTCTTCTCTCGGCGCCCGCTCTCTAGGGTCTTCTCCCATAAAGTGTTTGAATTTTTCAAGAAATTTGTTGAATTTCTGCGTTTCTTGCATCGCAAAATCTTGGTCTTTATAATAGACTAAAATATCAACTAAGCTGCGGTATCGTTCAATATCTGTGACAATTTCGTCCAATAATCGTGTCTGATTCTTGATGGTCAAACTGCTATAATAACTCAAGTTCTCTTGATATTTTTGGGTGACATCTTTATAGAGTTTTCTGGCCTTTTCCTTATTTCCTATTTCATAATAAGCGGTAATATAAGGTTCTAAAAGTGTATAATAACCAAAGTCATCAACAGGCATTTTTGCCATGGCCAAGTCAGCAACTTTCTCCGCTTTTTCCAGTTTATCTTCGTTAAGCAATTGCTCAATCAAACGCGCCATATTACCTCTATATGTTATTCCGTTTTTGCGCGTTTCCACATCATAATAGATATCAGTGCCACTATTTCCCCAATCCCAAGCCATGACTTTGTCGTACATCAAATCTGTATCCACACGACCCATATCAAAAGGATTGGCTCTATCGACTGGTGTTTTAATAGGAACTAATTTATAGCACAATCCATCCAACTGAAGGTAATCTTTCATCCATATATAGTCATCATCACCAAAACTTCCGCCAGTAAAATAGATTGGTCGTTTCCAGTTGTTATTGGCTACTATATCCAGCATCAACAACCTGTTCTTATATAATGCACTACCTTTAATTTCAATGATGATTTCATCGACAATTTCAACGGCATCTTTTTGTTGTACAATCCCATTTTTTAGAACCTCTTCTTTATTTACTGGTATTCTCACATGTCGTGTTGGAAAATAATTCCCATTCACCATTTGACTAGGATACACACTAGGGTCGTCGCCTTCTTGTTGCATCACATATTTTAACTTCGTTCGAGGATTATCACTTAGAATAAAGTCCATGAAATCCTTAATGTCTAAAGTATCTTCAGTAATTCCTTTATAAGGTATATAATCCCTAGTCCCGTATTTGTATTGATCGTGCGTCAATTGTGAAGGAATTGGGTCGCTCTCGTACGCTTTCCGTTTCATTTGGTCAATGTACCAATCCGTTTGAAACAAACTCGTGTTGACAACGCGCACATCACGACGGATACCTTCAATTTCTTGTGCGTACCAAAGCGGGAAACTATCGTTGTCACCTATTGTGAATAAAATGGCATTAGGCGCGCAGGATTCCAGATACGCGACAGCCATGGAATGCGCAGTTTCTTTATTGGATCGGTCATGGTCATCCCAATTATTGGCTGCCAATATTCCAGGAACCAAAGCCAAACAAATCACGGTGATGGCAGGTGCTAATAATGCGGATTTAACACTTTTCCTGATGGCATCAAAAATGGCATAAACACCAAATCCTATCCAAATCGCGAACACATAGAAAGACCCAACTACAGAATAGTCACGTTCACGAGGTTCAAACGGTCTCACATTGGTGTAAAATTGAATGGCAAGACCCGTCATTAGGAAAAATACCAATAAAACCCAAAAACGTTTTTTATCCTTGTGAAACAAGAAAAATAACCCTATCAAGCCTAAAATCAATGGTAGGAAATAATAGGTATTTCTTCCTTTGTTATTTTCAACATCGCTTGGTAAATTGTCTTGTGACATTCCTAAATGCCACTCGTCGATGAAGTTGATACCACTGATCCAATTCCCATGCATATCGTCATACTTACCTTGGATATCATCTTGGCGTCCAGTAAAATTCCACATAAAATAACGCCAGTACATATAGCCAAATTGGTATTCGAACATATAACCAATATTTTGTGCTAAAGACGGTTTTTCAATATCAAGATACTGACCAAACTGTTTTAGGAATTTGTTATAATCTTCATAATCTACTTTACCTTCAGCTACATTTTGTCTGAATTCACCAACAATAGAACGCAATTCATTTTGCATTTGATAGTCTGCTTTCAGGGAAAAATCCAAAAGCCCAGTGAACATCATATAATTCTCTGCATTTTCAGAGCTCCACATTCTTGGGAGGACTGCGGCATGCGTTGAGTTGTAATTTTGTTTAGAATTTTTATAGTCGTTGACGATGACATATTTGCCCGTTTTGTCGTCCTTTTCATATTTAGGTTTGTCATCGATATAAGGTTCGTTTGCATCCAAACCTGTATAAACCTCTGTAAATAATGGGCCGTAAAATAAATGTGTTTCAGGATATTGTTCTAGATTATAATAGGCCAAAAGCTCTCGTGCGCTTGACGGATTATTTTCATTGATGACGACGTTTGCATTTGCTCTAATAGGCAACATCACCCATGACGAAAAGCCAACGAAGATGAAAATAAGGCATAAAATCAAGGTGTTAGCATTCGCATAACCTTTCTTTCGTGTGTAAGTCAATCCATAATAAAACAAACCAATGACAATTAATCCAGCAATGATGGTTCCTGAATTAAATGGCAAACCAAAGGTATTGACGAAGAATATTTCAGAAATACTGAAAATTTTCAGCGCGTTTGGCAATAATAATTTGAATATAAATAGAAGAATGGCGGCAGAAACAACATTAGCAATAATAAAATTCTGCCAAGTAATCGTTTTATAATTCTTGAAGTAATAAATAAGTCCGATAGCGGGAATGGTCAATAAACCCATAAAGTGAACACCGAAAGAAAGTCCAATAACAAAAGCTATTAAAATCAACCAACGGTTTCCTCTAGGTTTATGCATTTCCTGTTCCCATCGTAGCGACAAATAAAACAGCACAGCCATAATCAATGTTGCCATGGCATATACTTCAGTTTCAACCGCATTGAACCAAAAGGAATCCGTAAATGTAAATGCTAAACTCCCGACCATCCCACTTCCGAGAATAGCTATTTTTTTGTGTGATGTAAATTTCTCATCAGTATTTAAAAGCTTCTTTAGCAACAGGGTAATCGTCCAAAACATAAAAAGAATCGTAAAGGCACTTGCGACAGCACTCATCATATTAAGCATCATACCTATTTGGGAAGGCTCTAAAGCAAACATCGAAAAGAAGGCTCCCAGCATTTGGAACAATGGTGCTCCTGGTGGATGTCCAACCTGTAATTTTGCGGAAGTTAAAATATACTCTCCTGCATCCCAAAAGCTTACGGTAGGCTCGATGGTTAAACTATAAACTAAAAGAGACATGGCAAAAACAATCCATCCAGTGATGGTATTCCACTTTTTAAAGTTGAAATCGGTCATAAAAATAAGGTGTTTGTATGATGTGGCGAATTTAAGAATAAAAAAATAAGGTCTAAAGGTTTTTATGGAAACGTTAAGTAAACAGGATTATTTTATTTGAAAAATGTTTGTGCAAATCAAACTTTGTTCTAAATTTGCACCTGCCTAAAAACGGCAGGCAGGTCCTCATTTAGAGATTGGCCTATGGTGTAACTGGCAACACGCCTGGTTTTGGTCCAGGAGAGTCTAGGTTCGAGCCCTAGTAGGCCAACAAAATTTGAAATCCCAATTTAGCAATAAGTTGGGATTTTT
>JBBSLN010000061.1:0-9023 GCA_038255205.1 Flavobacteriales bacterium | reverse complement strand
TCTCGAATTTGGGGAGGTATTCATCCTCCTATAGACGATATTCCTGGGCGAATTATGGGCGAAGCTATTGGTAGGGAAGCCTTTGAGTTTGCGGTGCCTTATTTTAATTCAACTATAATAAATAATCCGAATGAGGAGATGGTGGTATATCCAAATCCTGTATTGAACAAGGAAGTGTTTGTAACACATACGACTGCTACGGATGCTTTTAATATATTTGACATACATGGACGGTTGATTAAACTACAGGACACGAATTTCAATGATACTACAGGCATAACTCGCTTGACCTTCCCAAACTCTACTTCTGCTGGGTTTTATGTGTTGCGAGTGAATGGGACTTCAAGAGTATTGATTGTTAGAGATTGATAATGATATTTTTTTTAACTTTTGACCTGATTTCCCCTAAACTTCTTCTTCAAAATTGATTTTAAAAGGACTTCATTCGGACAACACTGGGAGAAAATTATGGGGAAGGCTAAAATGAAGTAGTTGTGGTCTAATATGTTAAAACTGATTTTTTAATAAAAGAGTAGGCGATTATTTGAACTATTTAATTCATAATTCTTCTGCATAAATGCTGGCATCCTATTTACAGATTGTAATTCGTCAAAGTACTTCAAGAGATATGATTGTGGATCATTTTCAATTTAATCTTTTATACCTAATTCTCAATCATCATTCCTCACCTCAATTCTTCGCATCGGCATTTTATCTATTATTGAAAACAACTTTTCACAGGTTATAAATTCTGATTGCTGTAATTTGATGCCTCCATCTAATCCTACTAAAACGAACTCAAATCCAGAGTTCGTTTTTTTATGTTTATCAAATAGATAAGATGCCTTTTTCCAATCAGTGCTAGATAAACCTTCTTTCAAATGTTCGGGTTTAACATGATAAACGATCAGCTTTCGCTCTTGGAGGCCTGCTTCGTTTTTTTGGAGTTCATAAATTTGTTTTTGATACGTTTTGTCTGTTACGTCATCGGTCAATAAGATAATAATCCTATCCTTCCATTGATGTGAAGATAGGTCTTGTGAGTACGCGGTATGCATGGTAAACAATACGATAAAAAGTGATATTTTTTTAATAATGCCATTGAACGTAATACTAAAATTGAAAAAACTAATCTTCATAAATCCCTAATCTCCTTTTAACACTTTGCAATTCAGACTGCAGATTTTCGATGCGCTCCAATAGATTGAAAACGGTATCAATACCTTCAAAGTTGAGGTGTAGGTCGTCATGCAATCGTATCATGGATTCTAAACTTTTGATGTGGTTTTGATGGATGCATGGCGAGTGTTCGATTGTGATAATTTCGATGAGTCCATGTTCATTCAGTCCTTCAATAAAGGTGGTTTCTATTTTGTAATGCGTACAAAGGGTGCTTATCGGAATAAAGGTTTCGTTGCTCATGAGTTAAGATTTTTGAGTTCATTGAACAGTTCTTTTTCTTTTGGCGATAGGTTAGTTGGCATTTTGACTTCATAAGTAATATATAAATCGCCAAATTTTCCTTCTTTTTTGTAAACAGGAAAACCTTTACCTTTCAATTTCACTTTCGTTCCGTTCTGTGTTTCCGGCTTTACTTTTAATTTTACTTTCCCATTAAAGGCCTTGACCGTGACGTCTCCGCCCAATAGAGCCGTATATAAATTTATAGCTTCTGTGCTGTACAAATTGGGGCCATCTCGTTTAAAATTGGGGTCATTTGCAATGGTAAATTGAATCAGCAAATCGCCATTTGGTCCACCATTGATGCCTTCTCCACCTTTCCCCGTGATTTTAATGACCTGGCCATTTTCTACACCAGCAGGAATGGTCAATCGGATGTTTTTACCATTTACGGTCAGTACTTGTTTGTGAGTTTCAAAAACGTCCTTTAAGTTGAGTTTTAATTCCGCATTGAAATCCTGACCTCTATATGCCGCAGTCCGTCCACGACCGCCAGAAGTCCGTCCGCTAGAAGCGCGACCACCAAACATAGATTCAAAGAAATCAGAGAAGTCGCCTCCGGAAAAGTCTTGATCTGAATAGCCTTCAAAACCTCCAGAACCCTGCCGTCCATACTGACCTTGAGACTGCTGTTGACGCTTTTGTTGCTCGAATTGGTCGGCATGTTTCCAGTCTTTGCCATATTCATCGTATTTTTTACGATTTTCAGGATGACTCAACACTTCGTTGGCCTCATTGACGGCCTTGAATTTCTGTTCGGCTTCTTTGTCATTTGGGTTGAGGTCTGGATGGTGTTTCCGTGCCAGTTTCCTATATGCCTTTTTAATTTCGGCTACAGTGGCATTCTTTGGAACACCGAGAATTTTGTAATAATCTATAAATTCCATGGATGGGGAGAAAGTCTTTTGTTTTGTAATACGAACCTTTCACTCTACTAAATTAGCCATTTTTTGCTTAAATTCAATTGTTTTGGTGTTAAGAAAACCCTTATTTTTGCAGCATGAACAATACGCTTCAAGAGTATATTCCGCATCAAGCCATACCTTATGTTTTAGAATTATTAAAACATGATAACTTGATTGTTAAAATAAAAAATGAGCGTAAAACACGTCATGGCGACTATCGAAAACTGCCAAATAACAGGCACCAAATAACCATCAATTCAAACCTTAACAGATATAGGTTTTTAGTTACCTTGATACATGAAATTGCCCATTTCGAGGCGTATCAAAAGCATGGTCGACATATCAAGCCTCATGGCAAAGAGTGGAAACAGACCTTTCAGCACTTAATGTTGCCTGTATTAAATCCAACTATATTTACAGAGGAACTGTTGCCATTATTGGCAAAGCATTTTAAAAATCCGAAAGCGAGCAGCGATACCGATGTTAAATTGGCGTTAGCATTAAAACAATATGACCAACCAAACGATAAAACCTATATTTTTGAAGTACCATTAGGAACACATTTTAAACTCTACAATGGTCGGATTTTTAAAAAAGGTGTGAAAAGACGAACCCGATATGAAGGCATGGAGGTAGCTTCGGGTCGTTTATATTTGTTCAATCCGAATGCGGAAGTGGAGCTTATGGAAGTGGACAGTGTGAAGTAGGCAGTGTTCAGTAAGCAGTGTTCAGTGTTCAGTGGGCAGTAAGCAGTAGGCAGTCGGCAGTTCAGTTGGCGGTGTTCAGTTGGCAGTAAGTGGTGTTCAGTGCGCAGTTGATAGCTGGCAGTAAGCAGTTGCAGTTTTTAGAAAATAAATTATTCGTGAACCTGCCTGTCGGCCGACAGGTTCGCGGCTAGAAATTAATCATTGAATCAAAATTCATTTTTCACAATGAATAAAATATAAAAATAATGAATAGTAATTACTACGCCATACTAATGGCAGGAGGAGTGGGGTCGCGATTTTGGCCAGTGAGCACACAGGATTTTCCCAAGCAATTCCACGATATGTTGGGAACTGGAGATACGTTAATTCAAAAGACGTTTCATCGTTTGGCGAATTTGATTCCAGAGAAAAATATTTTTATTCTTACCAATGAATTGTACAATGATTTGGTGTTTGAGCAATTACCTATGGTGACAAAGCGCCAAGTGGTTTTAGAGCCAGCCATGCGCAATACCGCACCCTGTATCTTATATGCTGCATTGAAAATCCAAAAGGAAAATCCGGATGCGGTGATGATTGTGGCGCCAAGTGACCACTGGATTGAGGATGAACAAACCTTCTCTAATAACGTTCAACAAGCTTTTGATTTTTGTGAGAACAACGATGCCTTGATGACCCTTGGGATTCAGCCAGCATTTCCAAATACTGGTTATGGTTATATCGAATTTGACAAAAATGCCAACGTGGCCATCAAACCAGTGCATCAATTCCGTGAAAAGCCAGATTACGAAACCGCGAAATCTTTCATCAGTCAAGGTAACTTTCTATGGAATGCGGGCATATTTATGTGGAGTGCAAAAAGCGTGATTAAAGCTTTTCAATTCAATCAACCTGAATTATTTGAATTATTTGAAAAGGGAATCAACTTATATAATACAGAAGACGAGCGAATGTTCATTTTAGAGAATTATGGAAAGTCAGAGAACATTTCTGTGGATTACGCTATCATGGAAAGTTCAAAAAATGTATACGTTTTGCCGGCGGAATTTGATTGGAATGACCTTGGGACCTGGGGTAGTCTATATGATAAGCTCGATAAGGATGACAATGGAAATGCCGTAGTGAATGCAAGGACATTGACTGAAGACGCTTCAGGAAATATGATTAGAACAAAAGGTGATAAGATAGTGGTTGTGGATGGTTTGAATGATTATATCATTGTCGATAAAGATGATGTTTTACTTATTTTTCCAAAAGAAAAAGAACAGGATATCAAAAAAGTGCTGCAAAAAGTCAAAGATAAGTTTGGGGAAAATTATGGTTAAAACTAAAATGTTTAAAGTTTCAAAATCGATGTTTTGAGTGGTAGTTGTATCTCGATAACCCAATAACATTATATCTAAAACAATGGAAGAAAGCAATCATAAATCTTTTAAAGAAGAAAAAGAAAAAAAAGAAAAGGCATTAAAAGAAGCAGCTGAAAAAAGGGAGAAAGAACTTAAAGAAACAGCTCTCAAAAAAGAATCGGAAAAAGAGCAAGCTAAGCAAGCGGAGCTTCTTAAAGACGAATCAAAAAAGGAGAAAGCGGTTGAACAATCCAAAGAAGCCGTGAGGGAAGGCGCCAAAGGACTTTGGCAAAGTACTAAAAAATTTTTCAGCGAGCTTTTGGATTTTAGGGAGGATACTGATAGAGATGCCACTTTGGCTGCCATCAAAGGCGATATTCCCTTCAAAGGTGCAACGGCTTGGATTTTGATATGTTCTATTTTTGTGGCGTCTGTGGGTCTGAACGCTAACTCTACTGCAGTGGTTATCGGAGCGATGCTGATTTCGCCATTAATGGGACCGATTCTGGGAATTGGTTTATCGGTCGCCATCAACGATGTTGATACACTTCGAAAGTCGCTCATCAATTTTGGTGTCATGATTGTCTTAAGTTTGTTGACGGCATTTTTATTTTTCTATTCATTTCCATTGAACGAGGAGACTTCAGAACTTTTAGGACGTGTAAAACCGGACATACGAGACGTATTGATTGCATTTTTTGGTGGATTGGCACTGATTATCGCGCGAACCAAACGTGGGACAATTGCGTCTGTAATATTCGGTGTAGCCATTGCCACAGCTTTGATGCCGCCTCTGTGTACGGCAGGTTATGGGTTGTCTCAAGGTAATTTCAATTACTTTTTTAATGCAATGTACCTATTTACAATCAATACGATTTTCATTGCATTGGCAACATTCATTGTGGTGAAGATTTTAGGTTTTCCAATGCTCAAATATGCCAATTCCGCTAAACGTAGGCGGATCGGTCAAATCGCTACTGTTTTGGCCATTATTGTTATGATTCCAGCGGTTTTCACCTTCATTGATGTTTGGAGAGAAAGTAAATTTAATAATGCAGCGAAATCATTTATTTCCAAAGAGCTGGACGTTTTACAATTGCCCCATAACGATTTTATCAAGAAAAATGCAAATTACAAATACGGTGACAAAAAAGATAAAGGGATTTTAGAGTTCAATAGTTTTGGTTTGGATGATATTCCTGGTAACACAGAATCAATATTACGTGGTCGATTGAAAGATTATCCAGCATTGGCCAATGCCACTTTAAAATTTAACCAAAATAGGTCAAAAAACTTGGACAACATAAGATACATGTCCCAACTTCGCTATCGTGATTCTTTGGACTTATTGTCGCAATCAGATAAAATTATTTTCTTGGAAGATAAAGTCGCAAAACTGGCAAAATATGAAGCCTTACAAATTCCCTTTGTAAATTTAAGCAAAGAAGTAAAAATCAACTATGAGAATATTGAAAAGTTGTCCTATTCAAGTGTCATTTCTTCCAATTTTAAGAAGATTGATACTATTGCAGTCTTTACGGCTAAATGGAAAGAATCAACAGGAGATAACGAAATTGCAAAGGAAAAAGACAGACTCTATCGCTGGCTGAAGCAAAAGTATAGCTTGGATACGTTAGTTGTGAAGCGTGAGTGATTTTTGATTGTTGCTGCGTAGTTTTTAAGTTGTGATTAATAGTTTTGCCACAATTACACGAATATTTTTTCTTTTAGAGACTGTGACTGTGACTGTGACTGCAAACTAATTTACACGTCTTCCTCCAGATACATTTTTTGAACGCGCTTGAACAAATCTGAAGAATACACAAAGTTCGTCACCGCTTCGTTATCCGTTTTAAAGATGTTTTTATTGGAGCCTTCCCATTCTTTCAAACCATCCTTCAAGAAGATCACTTTTTTTCCAATTTCCATGACGGAATTCATGTCATGCGTATTAATCATGGTTGTGATGTCATATTCTTCCGTAATTTCCTGAATCAGATTATCGATAACGGTTGCGGTACTTGGATCCAAACCGGAATTAGGTTCATCACAAAATAAATATTTCGGTTTATTTACGATCGCTCTGGCTATGGCAACACGTTTTTGCATGCCTCCGGAAGCTTCACTCGGTAATTTGTTTCCAGCATCCTCAAGATTAACACGGTTTAAAACAAAATTGACACGATCGTTCATTTCGCTTTTACTTTGTTTTGTGAACATCCGCAAAGGAAATTTTACATTTTCAGCAATGGTCATGGAGTCAAATAAGGCACTTCCTTGAAATACCATGCCCATTTCAGCTCTCAAATCACTTTTTTCATCAGGTGTCAATTCGGAATAAGCCTTGCCATCGTAATTGATAGTACCTTGTTCAGGTACGAATAAACCTAACAAACATTTTAAAAATACCGTTTTTCCAGAGCCACTCTGGCCGATGATTAAATTGGTTTTGCCCTTTTCGAAGGTCGTACTGATACCTTTTAAGATTTCAGAATCTCCGAATGATTTGTGTATGTCTTTAACTTCTATCATTTGGTGAGCAGTAATTGGGTTAATATATAATTTAAAAGGATTATCATAACACTGGTCCAAACAAAGGATGTCGTGCTAGCTTTACCCACTTCAAGTGCTCCACCCTTCATATAGTATCCGTAAAATGAAGGGATGGTTGCCAATAAAAACGCAAACACAAAAGTTTTAATGAATGCATAATACATATGGAAGGGTTCAAAATCCATTTGCACACCAGTAATGTAATCGTCCAGCGAAACAAAGCCTCCAAAAACTGCTGCGGCCATCCCACCGATAATTCCCAAAAACATAGCTATTGAAATTACAAAAGGATATAACATCAAGGCAATGAATTTTGGAAATACTAAATAATTAATGGCATTTATGCCCATCACTTCAAGAGCATCGATTTGTTCCGTAACACGCATGGTGCCTATGCTTGAAGTAATAAAAGATCCAACTTTACCTGCCATAATAATGGAGATAAAGGTAGGTGCAAACTCTAACACAATCGATTGTCGCGTTGCGAATCCAATTAAATATTTTGGGATCAGTGGATTGTTGATGTTCAATGCGGTTTGAATTGTAACAACACCACCCACAAAAAACGAGATGAAAGCCACAATGCCGAGAGAGCCAATAACGAGGTCGTCAATATCCTTAAAAATCAGACGTTGCATCACAGACCATTTGGTAGGCTTGCGAAACATCTCTTTGATCATTAAAAAATAAGCACCAATATTATATATATAGGACATAGCTAAATTTATAACCGCTAAATTAAAAAATTCTAGAACGTTATTAACCTTTATTTAAAATATGATTGTGTTAAAAGCTGTATTTTTGAAATTCATTAAGAAAACTATACCGATGAAACAGTTTTTTTCTGTAGTAATACTATCATTTTTTACAATTACCTGCCAATCTCAAAAGAAAGTTGTTGCGCCTTCGACCGAAAAGGTCACCGCTACAATTAGCAACCCAAAATTGGTTGTGGGAATCGTTGTGGACCAAATGCGTTATGACTACCTAACCCGATTTTATTCTAAATATGGGGAGGGCGGTTTTAAGCGTATGATAAACGAGGGATTTAACTGCAAAAATAACCATTTCAATTTTGTGCCAACTTATACAGGCCCAGGTCACGCATCTGTCTATACAGGTACCACACCAAAATACCATGGTATTATTGGTAATGATTGGTTCGATAAGGTATTAAAAAAAAGTGTCTATTGCGCGAGTGACGATTCGGTTGAGTCCGTAGGAATGACTGGATACGCTGGTCAAATGTCACCACATCGCATGTTAACCACCACCTTTAGCGATGAAAACAGGTTGTTCACTCAAATGCGTGGTAAAACCATCGGTATTTCCTTGAAAGATCGAGGTGCTATCTTGCCTGCTGGACATACTGCCAATGCGGCCTATTGGTTTGATGGAAAGGAAAAAGGTCTTTGGATTAGCAGCACATTTTATATGAAAGAATTACCAGAATGGGTAAAGACATTCAACGCTTCTGTTGCCGCTGAATCCTATTTAAAAGTTTGGAATACACTCTATGACATTAAGACTTATACTGAAAGTGGTAGCGATGAAAATCTTTACGAAGGCGGTTTTAGAGGTAAGGAAAAAGCGACATTTCCTTATGATTTGATGTCATTAAAAGACCAAAATGGCGGTTACGACATTTTGAAAGCAACCCCTTATGGAAATAGTTTGACTACAGATTTTGCCCTGGCAGCTATAGATGCGGAGCAACTTGGTAAAGATGAATTTACAGATATACTTACCGTAAGTTTTTCGTCAACAGATTATGTTGGTCATAATTTTGGCGTTAATTCTAAAGAAGTAGAAGATACCTACTTACGCTTGGATAAAGATTTGGAACGTTTTTTTAACAACTTAGATGAAAAAGTAGGTGATGGCAACTATACGGTGTTTTTGACCTCTGATCATGGCGCAATCGATGTACCTTCTTATCTGAAATCTTCAAGAATTCCTTCAGGATACTTTGATGGAAAAAGTTTTAGTGAACGATTATCCTCTTTTATGAAGACAACGTTTAAAAGTGAAGAGCTCATCGAAAATATCAG
>JBBSLN010000060.1:0-9198 GCA_038255205.1 Flavobacteriales bacterium | reverse complement strand
GATTTGGGACTGTTGCATCGTATCTGAACAACAGTTTTTTTCTGATTGCTGGGAAAGGTTGATAAGAGAAAATACGCTCGATGGCACTAAAAATATGCCTAGGGTAATTATCATAATCGCTATTTGAATCTTTTTTCCCATTGAATAACAAACAAATGTAATGAATAAAACAATCCTTTTTTCGGTTTGTTGTAAGCCAAATCTAAATTTATGAAAATTTTATAGTTTCCTTTTTATATGGTCAGAAACATTCCAACAATCCCACATTTCCTTTCCAAAATAAGAATACGTATATCCCTTTCTTTGCTTAACAAATATTAATGAACATTTTTATTTGCCAGGTAAAATTCATCATATCCATTTGACTAACAACAAATATTTTTAAATATCTAGCCAATTAATGTTTGAAATCCGTGCCTCCAATAATGTCCCAAAATGTAAAATAAAGTCCATAATTTTTTTTAGTAAACTTATGGTGAAGATCATGATGGGTTGCTCCAATCACACATTTTGAAAATAAAGAAGTCAATCTGCCTTTCGGATAAATTTCTATCCCAGCATGGTTGATGGTTGCCGAAATTGTCATAATAAATAGAATTACAAACAATCCGACAATGCTCATCGGAACAAACACTAAAAACACCGGAAGAAATATGGCTTGTAAAAACGCTTCAACCGGATGGAACGAAAATGCTGTCAATACCGAAGTTGTCATGCTTTTATGATGAGCCACATGCACTTTCCAAAGCCATTTACTGTGGTGCATCCAGCGGTGCATCCAATAATAATAGGTATCCTGCAACACCAAATAAAGTAAAATGCTCACAGGAATATACCATATTGGAAACGCCGTGAGCGATTCATACATCTTTAACCCTCCTTTTTGCCATAAATAGAGGGTTGCAATACCAATACCACCAAAGATCCATGCACTGTAAAACGCCAGTTTGATTTCACGGACTATCTGTGTGCGCTGAATTTTTTTATGACTTAAAACCCGTTCACTAAAGCGTTTTTTAAAAAGCACCAAAAATATAAAATGATAAGCACCTGAAACCAACAGAAAACGAAGGAACACAATACCAGATATCAGCATAAAGCTGACAATCAATGTATCAATGGCCGTAAAATCAATCTCATTGATGGAATCCATGATTAGCCTTGGGGTTTAAATTTAAAATTAGTTAATTTAGTGGCTCAAAACAAGAGTAGATTGAATTTACATTTTAATCTTATTCTTCTAAAATTGTATGAACATGAAAAGTAAGCATTGAAAATAATCTAATGGTCAAAGCCTAAACTATAATCAAGCAAACGAATAGTGGCTTAACCATCCTAAGGGACTCCACCAGAAATTACCCCTGAAAGTAAAATTTAAAAGTAGATAAAGATAATTATTTCAGCACCTGAAAGGCCCAAATAATCAATCAAAATCCGACGTCTGTTATGGCTGGTGCAGTAACTTTAATTTGAAAACCAATAATTATCATAGCGATAGCGGTTAATCCAAGAAGAACGATTATTAGTCTAATTTTTTATTTCGTGTCATATTATTTTTTTTTAAATATAGTTGACTGAACCACTCTGCACTGAAAGTGCAGAGGTTTTTGAAAAAGGTCTGAAAGTCCTACTATATCCTTCTCACGAGGAAAGTGCATTGAACCATTCGTGTATAGATTCCTTCGCTTCACTAAAGTACCGCAATGAAATTGCAGGGTTTAGACCCTAATTTGAGACCTATAAAACGAGGCATAGCCGGATTTATTAAACCCGAAAAACGAATAAAAATTTAGTGAGGAAGTTAAGCCCTCAAAAATCCATAAGCAAAAGTCCCCATCAAAGCTCCAATTACCACCATTTGAATCCACCGTTTCAGATTTTCTGTCGAATTTAAAAAAATCGGCCGCTTTTCCAGCACCTAAGTCTGCTCACGCAGTGCGCAAGTTTGATGACATCCAAATTGTTTGCCAGCAAACAATAAAGAAAATATCACTAAAGCTATTAACGGCCTGAAATATACCAAGGCCAAAAATGATTTTATTAAAAAAGTTTTTGCACAAACTAAAAGCTTGGATTTAGCGCTGAAATTTTTTAACATCATCGCTTAAATCATACACGGTAATATCCTTTAATTTATTTTCAAGAATACTACTACCCGCAGCACTCCGATAACCGCCTGCACAGTGCACGACAAGTGGGTGGTCTGTTGGAATGGAGTTAGCGGTTTCTCGTAGTTCATTTAAGGGTCGGGAAATAGCATTATCAAAAAAAATTCTTTCCTCCACCTCACTGGCATTCCGAATATCTACAATTGTATAATTCTCTGGATTAGTTTTAAAATCAGCTAGATCTAGTTTAGGTGTCGTGACAAGCTTTTTATCTAAAAGAGTAATAACTTGTTTGAGTTGTTTTTCATAACCTATTTTCGCTACACGATCTAATAGTTTATCTTTATTTTCCTTGTTATCGATAACCAATGTGAATTGTTCTTTTGGCGCAACAATAGCACCCAACCAAGTTTCAAATTTAGAATTGTCTGAAACCGCTTGAATATTAATACTTCCTTTAATATGTCCTTTTTTGAAGTTTGCTTCATCCCGCATATCGATAATAAGACCTTTAGCTGTAGTGTTTTCAATAAATGAAATGTTAGCAATAGCTTGTTCCAAGATGTCCGCTCCAGCCTTGTTTACATCAACATTGAAACCAAAGTAGGAAGGAATAAATGGTTGGCTGTCCAATAACTTGTCAATAAATTCATCTTGAGATTGTTCCTTGAAAGCCCAATTAGCCTTACGCTCATTTCCCAAGGTACTGCTCTTGGCATCGCTCATACTTTTACCACAAAGTGAACCTGCTCCGTGTGCAGGATAAACGATTGCATCGTCTGGAAGTTCGCTAAATTTATGTTTAATGGTATGGTACATTGCTTCGGCAAGTTCCTGACGTTTAGCTTTCATCTTTCCAGCTTTTTCCCTTAAATCTGGTCTACCGACATCACCAATAAATAAGGTGTCTCCCGTAAATAAGATAGTCTCATTGCCTTGTTTAGCAACTACGGTAATACTGTCTGGCGAATGCCCAGGCGTATTAATCGCTGTTAAGGTGATATTTCCTAATGGGACGCTATCCCCTTCATCAAAAGTTGTGTGCGGATAATCTGCTCCCAATTTCTCGCTATTATAAATTGTGGCACCCGTTTCCTTGTGAATCTGCAAATGAGAACTTACAAAATCAGCGTGTGGATGTGTTTCTATCACTAACTTTATAATGGCGTTGTTTTCTTTTGCAAAATCATAATATTGCAAAGGGTTGCGTTGTGGGTCGATTACGGCCATTTCTCCATTACTAATCACTGCATATGAATAATGTGACAAAGGCTTATACTCAAATTGTTTTATCTTCATAATTCTAATTTAGAAATTCATTTAATGATTAACTCAGTATAATAAACTTTTCATTGAATTTCGTCAGTAACATTCTTACAAGTTAAAATATCTGTTCCAAAATATGGATTTTGGATTCCTTTTACAAGGATAAAAATACTTATGATGCAAAAAAAAAATTATTATTTAAGCACTTGAAAAGCCCAAACAATCAATAAAAATCCGATACCTGTTATGGCTGGTGCAGGAACTTTAATTAGAAAACCAATAATTATCATAGCGATAGCGGTTAATCCAAGAAGAACGCTTATTAAGTCTATTTTTTTATTTCGTGTCATACAATTATTTTTTGTTACTCAAGGTTACAATTATTTAATCTCTTCAATCACACTGCCACAGGTCAACATCGCCTCGCCATAGTAGGGATTGCGAATATCTTTTTCAGCACTCAACCAAACGGCACCTTTGTTGTTATTTGCCATAGGGCATTTCTGAACATATAGCATTGCATCCATACCTTCAATATTCATGGCAATAGCAACCATATTTTCATTGAGTATCACAAAATGAGCTCTTTGATTTTCCAAAAGCTCATTTTCAACAATAGCATTGAGCATTCTTTCTATTTGAGATACATGAGATTGCTCCATCTTGCCTAAATCTTTAGAAGACAACGATTTAAATTCGGTTAAAGCAACTTTCGCATACTTGGAAACCTTAACGACATCACTTGCTATAAAGGCATCTTTCATTTGAAGATAAGGTTTGAGCACCTTTTTAAATCCTTTTTGAAAATTTGCTGGCAGTTCCATTCCTGCCTTGCCGGCAGGCAGGTTCATATCCGATGGTGGCACCATTGCTTCTTTTTCCAATTTCGTATTCATCATACTTTTCTTCCCTTGTAACTGTGCGGCAGCATCCACGGTAAATGTACCATTGGTTACGACTTCTTCTCCATTATTCAGACCTTCTACAATGGTGTAAACATCACCGTTTTTAGTTCCCAAGGTGACTTCACGCATTTCAAAAACGGGTTCGTTGGGATTGGTTTTAACATAAACTAAAGAGCGATTTCCCGTCCAAAGGACTGCCGTAGCTGGAACGGTTATCTGCGATTGCGTTGTATTGCTTTTGGACATCTCAACTTTTGCGGTAACGAACATTCCAGGTTTTAAAATGTCCCCTTTATTATTCAATGTAGCTCTAACCGAAATCGTTCTGGATTTGGTATTTAATGTTGGGTCAATAAATGAAACCGTTGCGTCAAATTCTTTATTGGCGTATGCGTTGGTGGTAACGGTTATTTTTTGTCCTTCTTTCAACTGTGAAATTTGGTTTTCATAAGCATCAAACATGGCCCAAACTGTACTCAAATCGCTTACTTTTACAATGGGTTGCCCTTGTTTGACATAGTCGCCTTCCTCTGCCATTTTTTGTGAAACCGTACCTGAAACCGTTGCGTAAATTGGGAAGTTTTCCCGAACTTTTCCCGATGTTTCAATTTGATTGATTTGGCTTTCCGAAAGTTTCCACAGTTTCAATTTATTGCGGACGGCATTGTACAAAGCCGGTTGCGATGCTTTCATAGATGCTGCTGTTAAAAGCTCTTGTTGCGCGGCAATGAGCGTGGGCGCATAAATGGTTGCCAATAATTGCCCTTTTCGGACTTCTTCGCCCGTAAAATTGACATTTAGTTTTTCGATGCGACCCTCAAAATAACTGGCCTGTACGGCATTCGCTTCTTCGTTTGCCATAATCTTTCCTGAAAGTGACATTTGGTTCTCATTAGTTCCCGAAACATTGCCAACTATGGTGGTTTGGATATTTGCCAACGCCATGGCATTGTCGGTCATCTTTATCTCGTTCATGGCAAGGCCTTCAGCACCGGTCTCTGCCGGAATCAAATCCATTCCGCAAATGGGGCAGTCGCCGGGTTCGGGTTGCATAATCTGTGGGTGCATCGAGCAGGTCCACATTTGGTTTTCCGTTTCGGCATTATCCGACATATCAGAAACGTTTTTTGTGTTTGCTGAACCTTCCGAGGAAGTCCCAAAAAATACGTAGCCTAAGACAAGTCCAATGGCTAAAATGGCGATGTAAATGATGTATTTTTTCATAATTATATTTTTTGATTTTAAACCTACAAGGAGGCCTTCGGCAACACCTTGCAGGTTTTTTATAGTTTTTTTGCGCTAGGGATTGCAGCGGCATCCTTTTTTTATTCTTTTTCGGAATAAAAAAAGATACAGCGGAAAGCCCGCCCGAGCGCCCAAAGTATTTTAATCGTTATTTTCCAATCGCTTTATCATTGTTTTCATTTCTTCAATTTCCTTTCGTTGTGCTTTGATAATATCCTCTGCTAATTCTTTGACTTCTGGGTCTTTGATATCTGCTCTTTCGCTCGTTAAAATAGCAATGGAATGGTGTGGAATCATGGCTTTCATCCACAACACATCACCAATAATAGGGCTTTGGGCTCTAACAAGGCCTAAGGCACCAATAAAAAGCACAAAACTCCCAATGAAAATAGCCAGGTTCTTTTTTTTGTCTTTATACATTTTTAACATAAAGAGTAACATAATGACCGCCATTGCTGAAATTCCCAAACAAGACATATAAAAACGCGTTAAGCTAAAATAGACATGGTCGATTGCATACGTGTTCAAATACATGGTGATGTACATTGCTACAAACGAACAGACTAGCATTAGAATGAATGTTTTGTAATTTCCTTTGTTTGAGTGTTGATTTGAATGTTCCATAATAGTTGTTTAAGTGTTATAATTATTTGATTTTCTTTCTTGTTATTTTTCTAACGGTTGGTGATGAGGTAAACCATAGTACAAACCCGCTCAATACGGTAATCAATCCCAATAGTGAAAATGCTCTTAAGATGATGGTATTGAAATTATCCCTTCCTTCATAATCCATGGTATGCGTCATCCACAAGAAATCGAACCAACGCCAGGCACGATGACGTACGGTTTGAAATTTGCCATCGGTAACCGAGACATAGACCTTTAAGACTTCGTCATGGTCATAAGAGATGACGTAGGCAGGCAGTAACTTTTCACGGTATTCGTGATGTTCATCTACTTGGTTGATTTTTTGGATATCCTTTATTTTTAAGCCTTCCTTCATGTAATTTTTAGCGATATAGGATGCTTCTTCTTTAGTAATGCTCTTTTTAACTTCGCCTGTTTCGGCGTTATAAAGTTGTGAATTGTTTACCCAATAGTAAGGTGCATTATTGAGGTCTCTTATTTCTATGGCACGGATACCTCCTTCAACTTGAAGCTGCGAAGGACTTATAAGACTCTCAAAAGCTTTTGGCTGATATGACATATTCCTGAATTGGTCGCCGTGAATGTCATCAATATCATTCCAACTGAAGTACATTCCGCTGATGGTCCAAAACAGGAATTGAATCCCTAAAAAAAGACCCAAATACCTATGCGTTTTTCTTATTTTTTTTGCCGTATGCCTATTTACCATTCTTATTTAGTTACTTTAAAATTGAAACTAATGGACACTTTTTCCCAAGCCATGGCTATGGTTCCTTCATTTTCGCTCAACTTGCTAACTTTATATTCCAAATGCTCTGTTATGTCTTCAGAAATGACTGGTTTTACTTTAAATCTTAACACATCTTCTTTTTCATTATAGTCATCTTTACCGTGTTGATTCCAGTTTGAATTGAAAATGATTGTCCATTCGTCTTTTGAAGGAATGGTAAAAAAACCATATTTACCAGCTGGCAATACCTTACCATTTATTAATAAATCTTTATTGGTCTCTATCCAAGTTGCATTATGTGCTCCTGCTTGCCATACTTTATCGTAAGGTAACAAACCTCCAAATACAATCCGTTCTCTGACCCCAGGAGATGAATAATCAATATGAATATGCGCATCACCAATCATGGCCATTGCAGAGGTATGGGGACTTAATGGTTTCTTTTCTTCTGACTCCACGATCTCTGATTGTTGTTCTTTTACAGTTTCGACTTTTCGTAAATTAGAGTCCTTTGCTGCTTCTTTACAAGACGTTAAAATAATAAGGCATAAAAATAGAATGGTCTGTTTCATTATATAAGTGATTAGTTAATTGATTTTGTTTTTAATCTCAAAGAGTTCATTATTACTGACACCGAACTGAAACTCATTGCCAGAGCTGCTATCATAGGCGACAATAATAACCCAAACACAGGAAACAAAACGCCTGCAGCAATTGGGATGCCCAAAATGTTGTATGCCAAAGCAAAAAATAGGTTTTGTTTGATGTTCTTCATCACTTTGACGCTTAAATTTCGAGCTTTTACAATGCCGTGTAAATCTCCTTTTACCAAGGTTATCATTGCGCTTTCAATGGCAACATCGGTTCCCGTACCCATTGCAATACCCACATCGCTTTTTGCCAAGGCCGGAGCATCATTGATGCCATCGCCTGCCATAGCAACTACCTTTCCTTGCTTTTGTAATTTTTCTACCTCTTTGAGTTTATCTTCGGGTAGCATACTGGCTTTGAAATCTGCCAGATTTAACTCTTTGGCCACCGCTTGGGCTGTATCGTGATTGTCACCAGTGAGCATAATTACTTCAATACCCTTATCTTGAAGTTCCTTGATGGCTTTGGCACTTGTAGGTTTTATTTTATCGCCAATGACGACATAGCCTGTAACTTTTCCATCAATGGACAAATAGGAAACAGTTTTTCCCTGCTTTTGAAATGATTGCGCTTCTTTTTCCATTTCAGAGGACAATTCGGCTTTGGCATATTCCATCATTTTTACATTACCTAAATCCACTTTTTTTCCTTTGACAGTGCCTTCAACACCCTTTCCGGTAACTGCACTGAAATTTTCAGCATTCAAAATTTCGCTGTTTTGTTCCTTTCCATATTTTACGGTCGCTTCTGCAAGAGGATGTTCGCTCATAGTGTTTAGGGAAACGATATATTGCAAGACTTCTTTTTCAGAAAAATCGGTTCCAAAAGTTCCTATTTTTTCAACCGTTGGCTTTCCTTCTGTAATGGTTCCTGTTTTATCAATGATAAGGGTATCTACTTTATCCATTCGCTCTAAAGCCTCTGCATTTTTTATAAGGACGCCGTTTTGAGCTCCTTTGCCGACGCCTACCATTATGGACATTGGTGTTGCCAATCCTAAAGCGCAAGGGCATGCAATGATAAGTACTGCGATAGCATTTACAAAAGCATAGACATAGACAGGTTCGGGACCAAAAACCACCCACACCACGAAAGTGATGATAGAGACAAGTACCACTATAGGAACAAAATATCCTGATACGGTGTCAGCCAATTTTTGGATTGGTGCGCGACTGCGACTGGCATTATTCACCATGTGTATGATTTGTGACAACAGTGTATCTGAACCCACTTTTTCCGCTTTCATTAAAAAAGATTGATTGCCATTGATAGTACCACTACTTACTTTGTCGTTCTCTTCTTTATCTACAGGTATCGGTTCGCCTGTTATCATGGATTCGTCTACGGTTGTATGGCCTTCGGTTATGCTACCGTCCACAGGAATTTTATCCCCTGGTTTTACCCGCAGGATATCATCTAATTGTATTTTATCAATAGCGACCTCCTCCTCTTTTCCGTCTTTTACGCGAATGGCTTTATTGGGCGCAAGTTTCAAAAGTTCCTTGATAGCTGAATTTGTCTTACTATGCGCCCGAGCTTCCAGAACTTGACCCAAGAGCACCAAGGTCAAAATAACCGTTGCCGCTTCAAAATACACATGGACAGCTCCAGATTCTGTTTTGAATTGGGCTGGAAATATATCTGG
>JBBSLN010000059.1:0-9220 GCA_038255205.1 Flavobacteriales bacterium | reverse complement strand
TTCCACCCTTGGGATGTACATAATGTTGAGATATTCTGAAAAGATGATATTACCAGAAACCCAAGCAAAAATTCCAAGGGTCAGCACAATGATTGCTGAAGTTCCTGCCGCCAAACCATCGATTCCGTCGGTTAGATTGGCACCATTAGAAACTGCTGTAATAATAAAAATGCTCACTAAAATGAATACAATCCAGGCATATTTCTCGTATTCTGGATTTATCCAGGTGATCAAATCGGCATAATTGAATTCATTTTCCTTTACAAATGGAATGGTTGTTTTTGTTGATTTCTCATCATAAGTGAATTGCTTTTTTAACGAACCATCAGACATTACAATTTCCTTCTGTTGGTCTTGTGGCAATTCTTCTCTTACTGTTACATTTGGGTGAAAGTATAATGTGGCTCCTACAATAATTCCCAGTCCTACTTGGCCCAAAACTTTGAACTTCCCTTTTAATCCTTCTTTATCTTTTTTGAATTTTTTAATGTAATCATCTATGAATCCAATTGTTCCCATCCAAAACGTGGTCACAATCAATAATATGATGTAGATATTTTCCAGTTTGGCAAACAGCAATACTGGGATAAGCGTCGCCAAAATGATGATGATTCCACCCATTGTAGGTGTGCCTGCTTTTTCTACTTGACCTTCTAGGCCTAAATCACGAATCGTTTCTCCTACTTGCTGCCTTTGTAAAAACCGAATGATACGTTTACCAAATATTGTAGAAATAAGCAATGCCAAAATAATTGCCATAGCAGCTCTAAAGGTGATAAACCCAAAAAGAGAAGCCCCAGGAATCTTGAAGTGTTTTTCTAAATATTCAAATAGGTAGTATAGCATAATCCCCTCCCGACCTCCCCGAAGGGGAGGAGTTTACAGGCTCTTGTTTTTTATTTTGTTAGTTGATTCAGTGTTTTCAACAATTTTATATATTTTTTGCGTCAAAATTTTGACGTTTACACTTTCTTTTTTTCGCCACGAATACACGAATTTTTTTGTCTTTTCGTCTTGACTCTTGGCTCTTTGTTCTTTATTCTGTTTTCTATTTTCTATTTTCTACTTCTGCAATTGCTTCAAAAACTCCTGCACTATTTTATAATCATCAAAATCGGTTCGGATGCCTTTTATTTCCTGATAGGTTTCGTGACCTTTTCCCGCGATTAATATGATATCGTTTGGTTGTGCCATTTGGCAAGCGGTTTTGATGGCCTGTTTTCTGTCCACAATCGAGACTGTTTTTTTGAAATTTTGAGGTTCGACGCCTTGCTCTATTTCGTCGATGATGGCTTCGGGAACTTCACTACGAGGATTGTCACTGGTAAAAATCACTTTGGTACTGAGGGCGGAAGCGATGTGCCCCATTTTTGGACGCTTTGTTTTATCTCTATCGCCTCCACAGCCAACAACTGTAATCAATTCTTCATTTTTGGTTCGGATGCTGTTGATAGTTTCCAAAACATTCTGCAAGGCATCTGGCGTATGCGCATAATCTACAATAGCTGTAATTTTTTGGTCCGAAATCAAATATTGGAAGCGTCCACTAACACTTTCCAATTCGCTTATCAATCGAAGATTTTCAACTTTTTCCAAACCAAGTAATTCAGCCGTGGCATAAATTGCCAAAATGTTGTAAGCGTTGAAATTTCCAATCAATCGTGTCCAAACTTCATTGTCGTTTATTTTTAACAACAGTCCACCCAATTGATTTTCTAAAATTTGAGCTTTGTAATCAGCATAGGTTTTTAATGCATAGGTGAATTTTCGTGCTCTTGTATTTTGCAGCATGACCAAACCATTCTTATCATCAATATTTACCAATGCGAAGGCATCTTTTGGCAAATTGTCAAAGAAATATTTTTTTACATCCCGATATTCTGCAAATGAGTTATGGTAGTCTAAATGGTCATGGGATAAATTTGTGAAAATGCCTCCCTCAAATTTCAAACCTTCAGTTCTATTCTGATGAATGCCATGTGAACTCACTTCCATAAAACAAAATTCAACCCCTTCATCATTCATCATACTTAAAAATTGATTGATGGTTAATGAATCTGGCGTTGTGTGCGTCGCTTTGTATTCTTGATTATCAACCAATATTTTTACGGTAGAAAGCAATCCAACTTTAAAACCTGCTTTTTTGAATTGTTGATATAATAAGGTCGCAACGGTTGTTTTTCCGTTAGTGCCTGTTACTCCAACCAGTTTGAGATTTTCAGATGGGTTTTTAAAATAATTGGAAGCCATAAACGCCAAGGCTTTGCTGGCACTTTCTACCTCTATATAGGTAATTCCATTTTGCAGATTAGTAGGCAATGTTTCGCAGACAATCGCCACAGCTCCTTTTTCTATGGCCGTATCAATATATTGATGTCCATCAGAAACTGTCCCTTTTATGGCAACGAACACGTCATTTTCAACAATTTTTCGAGAATCAAAATCAATGGCATTGACCTGCACACCTGTGCTGCCAACGACTGCGTTGATAGTAACCTTATACAATATGTCCTTTAATTCGGTCATTAGATATTTAGAGTGACTGTTTGATTCTTTTGAATTTTGATTCCTTTTTCTCTGGATTGTTTTTTTACGATACCGATACCTTCTATTTTTACCTTCAAACCCATATTCTCAAGAAGTGCAATGGCATCCATTGCTGGCATGCCTGTGACGTCTGGCATAATCGTTTTATAAGTTTGCGCTACATCGTAATACGACTCAAAATCTTTTTCAACTTTGGCGTTTTTGAATGCGAGTGACTTAACTTCGTCAGTTATTGGTGTATCCGTAAATATTTTCTGTGCGATGGCTTTAAAGACTGGTCCAGAAACGTCGGCTCCATAATACCCTTTTTTAGTACTTGGCTTATGAATGACCACGATGCAAGAATATTTAGGGTTTTCAGATGGAAAATAACCTGCAAAGGAAGAGATATAACGTTTTGTCTTTTCCCAATCTGCCATCCAATATTCTGTTCTGGCAGTGCCCGTTTTTCCAGACATTGAGAAGGTTGGGGAATACAGACTTTTTCCAGTTCCTCTCTCCACAATATTCTTTAGTATTTCCTGTAATTTCTTAATAGTTTCATCAGAACAGATTTTTTGCTCGATGACTTTCTTATCAATTTTTTCTATCGTTTTATCAAACTCCCTGACTTCTCTTAAAAAATGTGGCTTGACCATTTCACCATCATTTGCAATGGCATTATAAAATGTCAAAGTTTGTAATGGCGTCAAACTTAAGTTATAACCATACGCCATTGATGGCAATGCATTTCTACTCCATTTTTTATCTCCAGGTCCAGGGATTTCAGGTTGCCCTTCGCCAACGATGGCTAAACCAAGTGGTTCATTTAGATGCCAACTTTTAAGCCTGTTGATAAATTTGTTTGGTTGTTTAGAATAATTATCATCAATCATTGTGGCAAAACCAACATTGGAAGAGACCTCTAATGCTCTTGCAATAGAAATTTTTCCATGTCCACGAGAATCCGTTATCGACCTGCCATAAAAACGTTTTGAGCCATTGCCTGTATCCACAACATAAGACGTATCCACCATTTTGTCTTCCAAAGCAGCCGCTAATGCCATTAATTTGAAAGTCGAGCCAGGTTCATGGGATTCTCCAACGGCATAATTCAGCTTCTCATAATAGAAACCATCCTTCGTTTTTCCGAGATTAGAAATGGCTCGTATCTCCCCTGTCTTCACTTCCATAACGATGACACATCCATGCTCTGCCTCATAATATTCAAGTTGTTTCAATAAAGCGTGGTGAGCGATGTCTTGGATATTGACATCAATGGTTGTGTAAATATCAAGGCCATCTTTTGGTTCCACTTCATTATAATCAGCAATCGGCTTCCACTGGCCCTGACCTATTTTTTGTTTCCAACGATGGCCATTTGTACCTCGAAGATATTTAGCCCCAAAGGCACCATCAATTCCAGCTCTAGTTACGGTTCCATCTTCCGAAAAACGCTCGTAACCAATACTTCGTTGCGCAATTCCACCCATGGGATGTTCGCGCTTTGTGGTCTGTTCCACAATCAAACCACCTTTATAGGCTCCAAGATTCAGTAGTGGAAAATTTCTGATTCTGGTATAATCTGTATAACTGATATTGCGAGCCACAAGAAAATATCTGTTTTTATTGGCTCTGGCTTTTCGGAACTCATTTTGGTAATAGGTGGATGATTTTCCACTGTATTTTGAAAGGGAATCGCTTAAAGGTTTCAGATACTGTTCGAAGGTCGTTGTTTTGGGCGTCAAGGCATCAAAACGGATATCATATTTAGGAATAGAGGTGGCCAAAAGGCTTCCATCAGCAGCATACACATTGCCTCGATTCGCTGGAATCACAACGTTTTTGATCGTCCGTTCTTCGGCCATTGCCCTGTATTTGTCGCCTTGAACAAATTGGATACTAAATAGTTTGAACACCACAGCAATAGCAAAGACAAACATGATGCCTGCTACAAAATACAATCGGTTCAATATGCTTTTTTCTGTTACTGCCACTTATTTTAATCCTTTTGTGATGCTACTTTTATTTTCTTTGGTGGAATTTCTGATGGCGCTATTCCTTTTACTGACATTTTTTTGACAAGTGCTGATTCCATCTTCAGTCTCATCAATTTTGAACGACCATCGACAAATGCCGAACGCCATTCTTTTACCTCATTTCCCAAGCGTGCGATGTCGTGAACTTTCTGGTCTGCACTGTGCGAACTTGCTATCATGATAATGGCCAAAAAGGAAATGAAAAGGATGATTCTCCAATTTTTGAATGAATCATCGCTGATTAAAAACGTTCCTTTTAATATGCCGTAAATACTGTTTTTCATCCCATCTGTCCTGCGGACATCTTCCCCAAGGGAAGAATTCGTTGTTCATTAATTATCTTACTTTTTCCTTCCTTTTGCTTTCTTCCCTTTGGGAAGGAATAAGGATGGGATTACAATTTTTCAGCAATACGAAGTTTTGCGCTTCTTGCTCTGTTGTTTTCCTTTATTTCTTCTTTGGATGGCACTATCAATCCATTTACTTTTTGCATTGGCACTGCAAAATTCCCAAAGACATCTCGTTCCGGTTCGCCTTCAAACATGCCATTTCTGATGAAGCGCTTTACCAATCGGTCTTCCAAAGAGTGATAGGATATAAAACTCAATCGACCTCCTTTTTTCAATATTTCTGGCGTTTGTATCAATAATTCTTTCAGTGCTTCTATTTCTTGATTCACTTCAATACGAATGGCTTGATAGATTTGTGCCAAGACCTTGTGTTCATTTTTATGCTTTACAAATTTTTTCAGTACTTCCTTTAAATGCTCACTCGATTTAATTTCTTTTTGAGCTCTCTCTTCAACAATCACTTTTGCCATGGCTGGTGCTTGCCTCAATTCACCATATTGCAACAACACCTCTTTTATCTGCTCTTCTTCGTATTTGTTGATGACATGGTAAGCCGATAATTGACTGTCTTGATTCATCCTCATATCCAAATCTGCCTCAAAACGTGTTGAAAATCCGCGTTCGGCAATATCGAATTGATGCGAAGACACACCAAAATCCGCAAGCACACCGTCCACTTCCTTCGCCCCGTAAAATCTCAAAAAGCGTTTTAAGAATCTGAAATTTTCATGAATCAATGTGAAACGGTCGTCATCAATTGTATTTAAAAGAGCGTCTTTATCTTGGTCAAAAGCATACAATTTTCCGTTTGGACCCAATCGTTTAAGAATTTCACGACTATGACCACCTCCACCGAAAGTTACATCGACATAGATTCCATCAGGTTTTATATCTAAACCATCAACTGTCTCCGTAAGTAAAACTGCATTATGATATTCCATTGTCATCATCTTGTCCCATGACCTCTTCGGCTAAATCAGCAAAATCACCTGTGGCGTCATCGATTGCCCGTTCATATTTATCTTTATCCCAAATCTCAATAATATTGATAGCTGACGACACCACGATATCCTTTGTGATATCTGAAAACGCCATTAAATCCTTTGGAATCAGCAATCGTCCAGTACCATCCACCTCAACCACCTTCACTCCTGCCGTAAAACGACGGATGAAATCATTGTTTTTCTTCTTGAAACGGTTGAGTTTGTTCACTTTCTCCATCAAGATGTTCCATTCGGTCATTGGATACAATTCCAAGCATGGCTGAAAGACCGCTCGCTTCAGCACGAAACCATCTTGCAACATAGGCAACAACTGCTTTTTAATCGCAGCAGGAAGCATCAGCCTACCTTTGGCATCCACTTTACATTCGTATGTCCCTATTAATGAGTTCAAAATGATGAATTTATAATTGTAACGACTATGATTCAAATATATCGAAAATATTACCACTTTCTACCACTTTCTACCACTTTTGTTTATAAGTTTCGATTTTTAGGATGAATTTTGACGAAAAAAATTGGATAAAAAGTTTTTATTTACCTGAACTACAGTCGTTTAAAAAGTGGTAAATAAGTTGTTTACCGTTTGTCGAAAACTATTCTTTGCGTATTCGTTGGAAGTCTGATGAAAATAAATTTATATTTCCCTGAAATACCTATATTTGTTTTTTGAGGAATAGACTGACCAATCAATGAGATACCGTTTAAAAAAGGAGAAGAATTACAGCTATATTGAGGAAGGCGAAGGCCAACCGATTATCGTACTTCATGGGCTGATGGGCGGATTGAGTAATTTTGACGCTGTCTTGCATTATTTTGGAGCGAAAGGTTATAAAGTGATAATTCCTGAATTACCGATTTATTCTCAATCGTTATTGAAAACGAATGTTCGTAATTTTGCCAAATATTTATCTGACTTTATTGCGTTTAAAGAATTGGATGACGTCATCCTGCTTGGTAATTCCCTTGGCGGCCATATTGGATTGTACCATACCAAATTATTTCCTGCAAAAGTGAAAGCTTTAGTCATTACCGGGAGCTCTGGATTATACGAGAGCGCCATGGGAGGCGGTTATACTAAACGCGGTGATTACGAAGTCATCAAAAAGAAAGCACAGGATGTTTTTTATGACCCAGCTGTTGCCACAAAAGCAATAGTGGATGAAGTTTATGAAACCGTCAATGACCGAAACAAGTTGATAAAAACATTGGCAATAGCAAAAAGTGCCATCCGTCATAACATGGCGAAGGATTTACCAAAAATGAATCTCCCTGTCTGCATTATCTGGGGTAAAAATGACACAGTTACGCCTCCAGAGGTCGCCACTGAATTTCATGAACTATTACCAAATTCTGACTTATATTGGATTGATAAATGTGGGCATGCGGCGATGATGGAACATCCTGATGAGTTTAATCAAATTCTTGATGGTTGGCTTCAAAAGAGAGAGCTTTAAATAAAATTCCAAGATTAAAAATTCCAAATTCCATTTGCTTTTGGATATATTCATAAGGGCTACTGCCGACTGCAAACTGCCTACTGAAGACTTAAAAGATGCTAATAAAAACTGCCGAATTTATAATGAGTAACTCCGAGGTGGCAAAATGCCCAAAGGATGTACTACCGGAATATGCCTTTATCGGCCGCAGTAATGTTGGGAAGTCTTCATTGATTAACATGTTGACGAATCACAAAAATCTCGCAAAAACATCTGGTCGTCCAGGAAAAACACAATTGATTAATCATTTTTTGATTAATAAAAATTGGTATTTAGTCGATTTACCTGGTTATGGCTATGCGAAGGTTTCCAAAAGTTCAAAAAAGAAATTCCAGAAATTCATTACTGATTATTTTGAAAAGCGCTCGCAATTGGTTGGTGCTTTTGTGTTGGTGGACATTCGTCATGAACCTCAAAAAATTGATTTAGAGTTTATGGAATATATGGGCACAAAAGGGATACCGTTTTCTATCGTTTTTACCAAAGCCGATAAATTAAAACCAAAAGTAATCGAAAGAAATGTTGCGGCCTATACCGAAGAATTATTGAAAAGTTGGGCAGAAACTCCTGTTTATTTCATTACTTCTTCTACTTCTTCTGTTGGACGCGATGAATTGTTGCAGCATATTGATGAGACGAATGAGGAGATTAATGGGTTAAGACAAAAATAATTGAGGTTTCTCGATTACGCTTGAAGTGACAGTGTTTTATAATTTATAAATTTACCCCTTCACATCCAAAGCATCCCTCAATGCATTCCCAATCATCATAAATGCCATGACCAAAAGCATAATGCAAAGTCCAGGAATCAGTGCCAAATAAGGTTTTCCAAGAATGATATAATTATAGTGGTCTTTAATCATTGCTCCCCAACTTGCCATGGGTGGCTGCGCTCCTATTCCGAGAAAACTTAAACCGCTTTCCACTAAAATGGCTGCAGCGAAATTTGCCGCAGAAATCACTATGACTGGCGCCATAATATTAGGTAGAATGTGTCTTGTAATAATTCTATAATCATTAAAACCCAATGCTCTTGCTGCCGTGACATATTGCATTTCCTTAACGCTTATAATCTGACCGCGCACTACTCTTGCGACTTCTACCCACATCGTTAAACCAACGGCGATAAAAACTTGCCAAAAGCCCTTTCCAAGTGCCAAAGTGATTGCAATGACCAGCAATAAGGTCGGAATCGACCATGTGACATTAATGATCCACATAATGATTGCATCCACTTTACCTCCAAAGTAGCCTGCGAGACTTCCCATAAAAATACCGATGATTAAAGAAATAAAAACTGCTATGAAACCAATGAAAAAAGAAATCCTTGCCCCTATTAAAATCCGACTTAAATAATCACGACCGTATTTATCTGTGCCAAAAAGGAATGTTTTTTCTTTGATAAACTTCCCATAGTCATTTTTAGGGAAATTAGTTAAAGGAATTTGTTTGGTCACACCTTCCAGCCCGTCGGAGGCATATTCTGTATAAACGAATTCGTCATTTTCAACTTTATAACCTATTATGGGTATTTCAGTATCTGTATTCTTTGTTCCGAAAAATAGCTTTGAGAAAAAAGATTGATTGTTTTCCAGTTGTGATGGAATCGTCAACATCTGAATATCAAAACCTGGCTTTTTGGAATGAATAGACAAGTGCATCTGATTGGCATTCTGCGAATTATCAGGCGCAAACACGTAAGCAAAAATGGAAATGACACCGACAAAAACAATAAACCAAAAACTGAAAACGCCCCAAAGGTTCTTTTTGAACTTTTGGAGCGCTAATTGAGATAATGAGCTAGT
>JBBSLN010000058.1:0-9301 GCA_038255205.1 Flavobacteriales bacterium | reverse complement strand
GCATGATGATGGCGCATCTCGTCTCCAGAAATGATATTACACATTTTAAAGAGTTGCTTATTGCCCTTTTCCTTTGCTATTTTAGCCACTCGATTGTGGGATATATAAGTCGCTAATTCCTGAAAACTGGTATAAACGAAGTTTTTGTAAGGGTCTCTATCTGTTCCAATATCAAAACCATCTGCAATCAAATGTTGTGTTGTTTTTTCAATCTCCTTCATGTTCACGCGACCAGATAAATAGAGATATTTGTTAAGAACATCTCCATGGCGATTTTCTTCTGCTGTCCAGTGTCTGACCCATTTCCCCCAAGAATTTCGGCCAACTTGGTCGACACCTTCTACATCCATTAACCAGGATTCGTAAGTTGGCAAGGCTTCTTCAGTAATCATATCACCTACCAAAACCACCCAAAAATCATAAGGCAATTCTTTTGATAATTCACGAATTTCGGCAACCTCGTCGAAGAAGCTATCACCTTCAGAATTCGGCAAAAAATCAGTTGGCTGCCAAATTTTATCAGCTGGTATCAGGTATTTTTCAATTAAGGATTCAACATCTTTTTCTAGATGTTGCATCACTTCCAAACGTACATTTTTTAAAGACATAATTCTACATTTAGGGATGAATATTGGAAGAAATCGTCTGTTCAACAGTACGAATCAATTCTTCCTTATTTACAAAGGTAGCAATTTTGATAGGTTCGTGTACTTGGAATTTTAAATGATTTCCTATTCCCATGGGGAAATTGCCATAGCGGAGTAATTTCCATGAGCTATTGATACTAATCGGTACAATGATTCCAGATGGAATTTTTTTAATTAATACTTCCAAACCTTTGGTCTGAAATGGTTTAGGAATGCCAGTTTTACTGCGAGTTCCTTCGGGAAAGATAACGGCTGCGCGTTTGTTTTCTTCAATGTATTCGCCAAATTTCATAATAGCTAACAAGGCTTGTCTCGGATTTTTACGGTCAATCAGTACCGAACCTCCATGGCGCAAATTGTAGGAGACACTTGGAAATCCTTTGCCCAATTCCTTTTTTGCAACAAATTTCGGATGGTGTTTGCGCATATACCACATAATCGGCGAAATATCATACATGCTTTGATGGTTAGCTACAATAATCAAAGGTTGGTCAGTATCGATATCATACGGATTTGTAAAGGTGAAGCGAGTTCCCAATACATTAAGGCATCTCATTAGGAAAAACTGAAGCCAATCCACGCTTATTTTATGTGCCTGATATCCAAACACATTAAAACACACCCATTGAATCGCATGAAAGATAACAAGAGTCAGTCCGAAACAGATGAGATATAAAACCGTTAAAGGATACGCCAATACTTTTCGCATAAAGCAAAATTAACAAAAAGCAAGTGTAACTACCTACTAAAAAATAGGAATACATTGGTTATTTTCACATTCGAAACCGGTTGGAGGTAGCGGTGTGGAACAGTCTGAAATCGCATCACAGTTGATGTTATATTCAGATTCCATTTGATTGTAGGTTTCAACAAGTGAGGCTAATGTTAAAGTATCAATCGAAGTTGTATAAATTAAGAATTCCCAAGGGCCACCGCAAGGTTTGCTGCCGAAAGCAATATAACGGCATTCAAATTCTTCACTGCAAATGGAGGCGTTCGCCACAGCTTCAATGTCAGATTTTAAGAATGATAAATTTTGAATTTGTCCCTCACAAGTCATAGTATATAATTCATCATCTTCGCATTGCATGGCTGTAATAAGCATGAATAGCGACATAAAACCTAAATTGAGTACTATTTTTTTCATAATGATGTCCGTTTTAGAGTAGATGCTTTTATTATAAAAAGGTTGCGTGACGACCTAAAAAAACCACGAAAGTATCATGGTTTTTAAAATTTTCAATCGCTCCAGATAGTTATCGGAAAGCAGTTTTCGATATTTATACTCGGTCCGCGTTCTTCGTAAGACGGCTATCTTCACGCTTCAAACTCCAAACTTCGTGCTTTTTTTAGCAATTCTCATTATAAGCATCAACCAAGTTTTCTGCAATCAATTCTGCAGGACGACCTTCAATGTGATGACGCTCGAGCATGTGCACCAATTCGCCATCCTTGAACAATGCCATACAAGGCGAACTTGGAGGAAACGGTATCATGTGACTTCTTGCTTGGTCAACAGCTTCTTTATCTACACCTGCAAAAACAGTGACGATATGGTCAGGACGTTTTGCGTTTTGCAAACTCATACGAGCACCTGGACGCGCGTTGGCTGCCGCACAACCACAAACTGAATTCACAACTACTAACGTTGTTCCTTCTTTTGCCAAAGCAGCATCAACAGCTTCTGCACTATGTAATTCTTCAAAACCAACTTTGGTTAAATCTTCGCGCATTGGTTTTACTAATTCTGCTGGATACATATATTTTTAAATTTTATAGTTAATATTTAGAGTGCAAAGATACGGAAAAATAGTGGGCAGTCAACGGTATTCAGTTAGCAGTCTAAATGGAGCTATTTTGATTTTCTATGGTTAAATTCAGTAACGAATCCAAGAAAAAGCGGACTAACTATAGTATATTTGAAATCTTAACAAAGTAAACAAAAGTATGGGTTTTTCAAAATGGATAGGAGCGTCGTTGGGTTGGTCATTTGGCGGTCCGATTGGAGCAATCATAGGATTGGTATTGGGAAGTATCGTCGATTCGTTTTCAGGTGACACGCCACTTCTTGGTGATTGGCAATCGAAACAAAAGAAGCAACCAGAGTATCGTTCACAAGGTCGAACACAAGGTCGAACACAAGGTCAACATCAAGAACGTCCTGTAACAAAACCTGGTGATTTTGAAGTGAGCTTGCTAATTTTAGCATCTGTCGTCATCAAAGCAGATGGCATTCAAGACCAGCGCGAACTTAATTATGTCCGACAACATTTCGTGAACATGTATGGAACAGAGAGGGCAAGTCATGCGTTCAAACTGTTTAAAGGCATCAACCAACAAGAAATTCCGGTTAGACAGGTTTGTTTGCAGATACAACGCATGATGGATCACCCATCACGTTTGCAACTGCTTCATTTTCTTTTCGGAATCGCCAAAGCCGATGGAATGGTGACAGATAACGAAGTAACCCAAATTTATACAATAGCTGGATATTTAGGAATCAGTTCTCGTGATTTTGAAAGTATTAAAGCGATGTTTTACAATAGTCGGGATAATGCTTATAAAATTTTGGAAATAAACAAAGAAGCAACTGTCGACGAAATTAAATCAGCCTACCGAACCATGGCGAAAAAATACCATCCGGATAGGGTGATGCATCTCGGTGAAGAACATCGTAAAGGTGCGGACGAAAAATTCCGTCAAGTTCAGGAGGCTTATGAAAAGCTGCAGAAGGAGAGGAGGTTTTAGATTAAGTCTGGTATAAATTTGATTGGGTATATTTCTAATCAATTTTAAAAAATGAAAAATCCACTACTCATTGCATTACTACTTACCTTAAACTATCCTGTAGTTGCCCAAACAACTACTGAAGAAATTTCTGGTGTTTACGAAGTGACTTACGATGCTACAAACGCTTTGATTATAGATAAATTAACTTTAAACGCTGATGGCACATTCGATTTTCATCAATACGACAAACATGACAATGGAATTCCACCGGAGAGAAACCTTTATGGAAGAGGAACTTGGAGAGCGGATAAAAAGTTGATTTACTTTTTCGCAGACAAAACTGATTTTGACGAAAAGCATACCCTGGACTTCAATTCTACCAAAGCAAGATTCATCACTAAACCGCCAAGAGATAATTCTGACAGAGAAATTAAAACCTCTATTCAGTTTTACGATTCTGAAATTTTTTGGATAACTGGAAGAACGCTTTTAAAAATAGAGTAGATTAAAAAACAAGAAGGAAAGCTGTTCTAGGATATGGTTGATATCAAAACCAATTACGATCCAAATGTCACTTTTGAGTTTAAGGAAGTTACATTGGATGAATTAAAATCAGAAATGAAAAAATTGAAACACAATTTCAACTGACAGATTCGTCAGAATAAATTATAAATGTTTTATTGTACATTGCCATGCAACCCAACTGAATATTTATTAATTTAGATGTTTGTAAACGGCAAGCTAAAAATGATTTAAAAACTGATAAGCTGCTATTAAAACTTTGTAAGCATGCAGCTCATTTTAAGACCTTACACGTTAAAATTAAAACACACTTTTACCATTTCAAGAGAATCCCATGATGAGCAACCTTCTTTAGTTGTTGAGCTAAGGGAAGACGGTGTCTCAGGTTTTGGTGAAGCCACTTCCAATCCTTACTATAATATTGGTGTGCCTGATATGATGAAGGATTTGGAGCGTTTGGAATCTATCATTACGGAAACATCAGAACTTACCCCCGAAGATTTTTGGGAAAAAATGCAGTTTCACTTAAAACAAAATATGTTTGCATTATGTGCATTGGATTTGGCTTATAATGATTTGTATGCCAGAAAAAAAGGGAAGAAATTATATGAACTTTGGCAGTATGAAACCAACAATAATCCATTAACAGATTATACCATAGGCATTGACACCATAGAAAAAATGGTCGCTAAAATGAAAGAAATGCCATGGCCTATCTATAAGATAAAATTGGGTTCTCCACAGGATATTGACATTGTCACGGCGCTTCGCAAGCATACCAATGCCATTTTTAGAGTAGATGCCAATTGTGGTTGGACCGTAGATGAAACTATTGCCAATGCCCAAGCATTAAAAAAACTGGGTGTTGAATTTATAGAACAACCTTTAAAAGCAGATGATTGGAAGGGCCATAAAAAAGTGTTTGAACAATCGGTTTTGCCCATTATAGCTGATGAAAGTTGCCAAATAGAATCTGATGTCGATACATGCCACCAACATTTTCATGGTGTAAACGTGAAATTGACCAAATGTGGAGGGCTGACACCTGCAAGACGCATGTTGGATAAAGCCCGCAGTTTAGGAATGAAAACTATGGTCGGTTGTATGACGGAATCGACCGTTGGTATTTCGGCCATTGCACATTTATTACCACTTTTAGACTATGTAGATATGGATGGTGCATTGTTGTTGGCCAATGATATTGCTACTGGTGTCCAAATTGAAGATGGCAAAGTTTCTTATAGCAAACTGGACGGAATAGGTGTAACCTTAACGGCATAGTCCATGACTGTTGAACAATTTCCTGATAGAACCATTGCCATTGATGGTAAAGCATATCTCTATTTTGGAGGCACTTCATATTTAGGTATGGCAACACATCCAGAGTTTCAACGTATCCTTTCAAAGAGCATCAAAATTTGGGGAACGGCCTATGGAAGCTCTAGAAATGCTAATATAAAATTGGGTATTTATCAGAAAGTAGAAGATTTATTTTCAAGAATTGTAGGAGCTGAGGCAGCACTCACAGTTTCTTCTGGAACTATGGCAGGAAAGCTCGTTATGGATTATTTAGCAAAAAGTCATTCATGCTTTTATCATTATCCCAAAACACATCCAGCAATTTTAAAATCGTCAAGCCAACCTTTGTTAATTGATGGTCAATTGCATCCTAAATTGTTGGATTCACAAGAGGAGTCCGTTGTCATCACTGCCGATGCTTTATTGTCTTTGGAAGTGAAACCGACAAACTTTGATTTTTTGGATAACATTTCTTCAAGCAAAATCATTACGCTATTAATTGATGAATCACATAGTTTAGGAATTATAGGCGAGAGAGGAGAAGGGGTTTTTAAGACTACCAATCACCCAAAAATCACACAAAAAATCATGATTGCATCGCTTACTAAAGCCATTGGATGTTCAGGTGGGGTAATTGCTGGTGACTATCAGCTAATTGAAGCAATAAGAAATGATGACGTTTTTATCTCTGCTTCTGGGATGAACCCCATTTTTTTACAGACCTTTTTTGACGCGCAAGAATTGTTGGAAACGCAGCTTAAAAAATCAAGACGGAATTTACATTATTTGTTTGATGATAATGACTTCGGAAGTCAATTTAAATATGACGTTAACTACCCAGTTATCTATTGTCATAACACTACTGTTTTTGAATATTTAAAAGCGAAGGATATCATCATCACCAATTTTAAATATCCAAATTATGATACGGCAATGAATAGAATTGTCATCACCGCAAATCATACCAAAAAGGATTTAGACCAGCTTAAAGAGGCCTTGATATCTTTTCAAAAAGAAACCCTCCCACACCTTCCACCAAGGTGAAGGAACACATACAGATGGTTTTTGCATATTTACAGGACAATTATTAGTGAAGCATTTAATTAATCATAAAAAAGTGCGTTCTTCAAATTATTCTCTTTGGTCTTTAAGTTGATCAAAAATCCATTAACAACAGCATAATCCACACTGCCATCTTTCTGGAGTACAAAATTGGGATTATTACCAATATTCACATAAAAACCTGGTGCTTTTTGGTCTTTACTTAGGATATTGATTGGCATAAGCACCTCTTTGTCGTTTGAAGAATATTGCTCCAAACGTACATACGTATACCCAGATTTTAAAAGTCCGTAAATGTCCATAGCTTTTAAATCTTTCATAGTTTGAATGGTTTCTGGATATACTTTTCCTTCAATAAGCCGGTAGCCTATGGCGTCTAAAGTTTCATAACCATAATAGGTCGATAAATCGCCTTTTTCTACAATACTGCCAACGTTATAAAATGTCTCATGATGTTTGTCTTCAATTTCCAAATGGTTGATGCCGATGTCCAAAATATAATCCTTCCCTAAAAGTTTATGTGTAAACCGCTCTATTTTGAGGTCGAATAATTTGCGATCGTTTTGCGGAATTTTTTCATAGTCTTCAACGGGAATGTTGTTATACTCGCCGTTTGCAATGATATAGCAAGCAGATAGAATGGATACAAAATTTAGCTTTCTAATTTCTTGTTTTTCAACGTCATTTTTATAACCACCAGACTCAATCAAAATAGCACTGGTACCCCATTTTTGGATATTGTCACCAAACGCACGAGGTTCAAAATCGTCATTATAACGTCCTACTTGTCCTGGTGCATAGTTTTGGATGATGTTGTTCATAAACACAATCACTTTCATGGCATTTCCACGGACGTCATTGATGTCTTTTTCATAATTGTAAGCAGGTGCCAAGTACGAAATTGTAGCTGGTTTATCAGTACGCTCCGCATTGTAATAGGTGCTTTGATCATGAAGGTTAAAGCCGAAATCAGCATCCAAACTGTCCCTGATACGTTTTAATATTTGACCCTCCGGTGATTGTAACATAAGCGCATCTCGGTTAATGTCGATACCCAAAGCGTTTCGGCGTGTAAAAACTTCGGCACCATCAGGATTAAGCATGGGCATAAAATGAAGCGTCAATTTACTTAGAAGCTGTTCTTTTTCTGCCTTAAAATCAGTACTGTTCAAAAAATTGAAAATGTCAAAAATAGCTTGGGTTGCGGTTGGTTCATCACCATGCATTTGAGACCATAGTAATACGCTCGTATCTCCAGTTCCAACACTGATCAAACTGATGTTTTTCCCCTTAATACTTTCGCCCACTTTTTGAACGGTATAGGCAGGATTGCTTTTGAGTTTGTTGATGAGGGGTTGAATATCTTCATATTTGATACGGCGATTGTCCAAACTAGATTCCTTATATTTTGAATAACTGTCGTAAAGACTTGTGGTCATATCATTAACTTGCGCAATGGCAGTCACTGAAAAAATGGCAAGGATTAAGGTGAAAAAAGATTTCATTTGTTAGTTTTTATTATTTTTAACGGTCAAATGAATGCCCTAATTATCATTTCGGTGCATGGGCGAAATTTTGTTAAGGGCATTTCATAATTAATTGTTTCGTGTTGCAGGTGCTGATTTTAAATTGAGCTTTTTGGTTCCTTTTTTAACGGCATTCATAAAGTCTTCTCCCGGATCGACCTTTTCTGTTCTGTAGCCGTCATCTTTTTCAAGCCATAAGTCATGACCTTCAAAATTAGTGTATTCATAATGGCCAATGAGGTATTCAATGGGATATTTTTCACTCAAATAGGTCACCAACCAAATGTTTGATTTTATTTGCGCTTTGGTGAGAGGCACACCTACCGTTCCACCTACATTTTCTATACCTATCGCGGCGTGGTTTAAACCTATCACATGTCGTGCCATTGTAGTTTCTGGCATTAATCGGTAAATGGTACCATCCAAATCGACTAAAAATTGTGATGACACGTTTAAACCACTTGCGCTTGCAATTTCAGGTCTGTTGGGTAATTCAGATTTATAAAAAGCATCAAAAGATTGTTGTAATGTTGGGATTTCCGTCCAATGTAAGACGATCATTCTTGGAACAATCGTCGGGTTATCTTGTTCTAAACCATAACGTGTGAAAAGATAATCCTTGGTGAGTTGGATGCGTACTTCATCAAAAGTAATGGGTTTATCCTCTATTTTTTTTGAAGTGCCACAAGCATAGAATAAAAGCATGCTGATATAAAAGAGGGTGTATTTCATTGTGAATCAGTTGATGGATATCAAAGTTAGCTAAAATATTTGTTTAAAAAGAATTATCAAAATCAACCCCTAAACAAAAAGAAATCATCTTTCATATCCTCAATTTGGGCATCTTCATTGGTAATGATATAGTCTATAGCCTGTGTTGTGAATTCGTCCCCTTTTTTAGTTAGGGAGACAATTTTATTATCAATACCGATCATGTTGTTTTTAAGCGCTAAATCCAGAACGGTTTTACTGCGCACTTGCTGCCAATTGATATGTTCGTTCAGATGATTGACGTGACGTTCGCTTTCATCATTATGGTTTTTCAAATGGAGAAGAAAGGTCAGTAAGGAAACTTCAATGCGTTGTTGTTTTTCGCGATACATCACTGCAATCAACCCCTTGCTTGGCGCGAAAAGATAGACCACTAGAAATAATAGACCTAACATAGTTGTGATTGAACCAGCGATGGAAGCATCCAGCCAATGTGCAAACCAATAGCCAGAAATAGCGCTCAATACACCAAAAAAGACGGCAAGTCCGAGCATTTTCTTTAAATCCGTAGTCAACAAATAGGCCGCAGCAGCAGGCGCAATCATTAGAGCAACAACCAAAATAGCACCAACAGCATCAAAGGCGCCAACGGTTGTCACTGAGGCAACGGTCATCAAACCGTAATGAATAATGGCAGGTGAAAATCCTAATGAAGCAGCCAATCCAGCGTCAAAGGTGCTGATTTTTAATTCCTTGAAAAAAGCAACTAATAATCCTATAGTAACAGCTAAAATTGAACCGATG
>JBBSLN010000057.1:0-9367 GCA_038255205.1 Flavobacteriales bacterium | reverse complement strand
AGCAAATGATGCATTCAAGAAATCAAATAAAGTCATTGCCAATAAAAGCGAAGTTTATGACGATTTAACATTTGATAATGTTGCGGAGATTGCTGAACTATTAATGGATCAATTTCTTGTTCATAAAGCAGATAAGATTGTTTTGGTTTACAACAAATTTAAAAACGCTGCAACTCAAGAAATCATGAACGAACAATTTTTACCGATTGTTCCTATCGAAAGCGATGTCAATGTGACCGTAGATTACATCTTTGAACCATCAAAAGCTGAAATTGTTGAGCAATTGATTCCTAAATCATTGAAAACCCAATTGTACAAAGCAGTTAGAGACTCTTTTGCAAGTGAACATGGCGCACGTATGACAGCGATGCACAAAGCAACTGATAACGCAACAGAATTAAGAGATCAATTGAAATTAACCTACAACAAGGCGCGCCAAGCATCTATTACTAATGAGATTTTAGAGATAGTTGGTGGAGCGGAAGCATTGAACAGCTAAAAACATTTTCAGGAAAAATTCTGGATTCAAAATAATTTTAAAAACCTTACTTTTCGGTAAGGTTTTTTATTTCTTAAAATCTACGCAAGTCGAAAGACCAACATTTATAAGCCATCTCAAGACAAAATCGGGTGAAATGTACTTTTAATCAGGCAAAATACACGCATTACGTCGAAAATGTCAATTTTTAACATTGTGCATTCGGTTATTTATTTATATTTACCATCCAAATCTTAATTAAATATCCGATGAACCTACTTAAAAAATCGATGAACGCCGCATTGTTTGCGGTAATTCTCTCTAGCACATTTCACTGTAACAGCCAGGTTGTAGCTGTTAATTCAAAAGGAACTTCTGAACTCAATTTACAGAAACCAGTCCTTTTTCAGGAATGGTATGCAGGTATTAATATTGGTGGAACAGGCATCAACATGTTTATACCCAAATTCGATGCCAAGCGAAATATCCAAGTGGACAGTGTTTATTTTAGAAATATGAAAGGTAAACTTGTCAGTAAAGACACGATGTATTCGGCAGTTTTAAAAAACGATTCACCAAATTACGTTCCGAACCCCTCGAACGCACAAACAAATCCATTTAATTTGACTCCAAATGAGTGTATGATAAAGTACAGTGAAAATGGTCAGATCAAATATCTAAAAATTGCGAGTATTGTTGAGAAGGCTGGAACTTATTATGAAAACGGACCACCTTCTATCTATGAAAGTTCTCCAACTTCAATTTTGGCTACTGTTGAAGAAGATTAGATGCTGAAATAAATACGATATATTAAAGTCTTACTTTTCGGTAAGACTTTTTTTATGGAATGAAGTTTGATTCATTATCTTTAATGAATAATGTGATCTCTATGAAAAAATTTAAAAGTACATCTCTTTTGTTCTTACTAATAATTCTTTTTTCAAGCTGTTTTTCAGCTCAAAAATTGCAATCTGAAGCACCTATAAAATATGGTGAAGTCTATTGCGAAACATGGGTCGCTGGAGTTAGGGGCGGAGGATCTGGCATCAATCTTTTTATTCCTCTATCAAAAGAAGCGCCTAAAAGTGTTCAATTAGATTCTGTTTACTTTAGAGGAAAAGGTACTTTATTAGAAAAGATTGAAGGAGAAAAGACACTATACGTTGGGCGATTTCAGACAAATTTTAACCAAATGCAAGACGTCATTATGAGCAGTGACCCCAATGAAGAATACGGCAATGAAGCTCCAATTCTTAACGAAATGATTCCTTTTGAACTCAAAGATTCGGAGTGTGTTGTGAGTTACAAAAATGGAGATGAAACGAAATATTTCAAAATTGTAAATGTCATCGAAAAGCAACCTCAACATTATCCAAGTGCGCCACCAAACAAGCAATAATGCTAAAAATTCAGAGATTGCCAGTTCCACAACTTCAAAATTGGTTAACTCTGTAAGATTGCATACTTTTAGCACCAGATTAATCAATCATTTTGAGCGGATTCAAAAAGCTTTTTAAGCAAACTTTCATTTATGGTTTGGCGACCGTCTTACCACGAATGTTGAGCTTTATTTTAGTGCCTCTATACACGACAAAAGACGTTCTGTCTTCCGTTGCCGAATATGGAAAAGTATCCATCATCTTTTCTTGGTTTGTTATTTTCAACGTCATCTTGGCATATGGCATGGAAACTGCATTTTTTCGTTACTTTAATAAAGAAGAAGATGAAAGCAAGGTTATAGGAACTTCTACTATCGCATTGATTTTCTCCTCTTTTGTATTTTTCGTTTTAGCGTTCTTGTTGCAAGATCAGATTGCCAATCTCACAGATATAAAAACGGAATACATTGCATTGGTGATTTGGATTTTGTTATTAGACGCTTTGGTCATCATACCATTTGCATGGCTTCGTGCCAAAGGAAAATCCATGATGTACGCCACTGTCAAAATCTTAAATGTGGCCATCAATTTGGGACTGAACATCTTTTTATTACTATACCTCAAACGATGGGCACCGGCAAATTCACTTTTGGAATCACTGTATTTTCCAAATTTCGAAATCAACTATATCCTTATATCAAATCTCGTGGCAAGTGCGGCGACATTGATTATCATGCTTCACTTCTATATTAAAATTAAATACACGTTCGATTCGGATTTATTTAAGCGAATGATGCGCTATGCTTTTCCAGTATTGATTGCAGGTATTGCCTTCTCAATTAACGAGACCTTTGATAGAATCCTTTTGGATTATTTATTACCTCCTGATGTTGCTGAAACCAAAGTCGGAATGTATTCGGCATGTTATAAGATTGCTGTGTTTATGACTCTTTTTGCGACTGCATTTAGGTTGGGCATTGAACCCTATTTTTTCAGCCATGCCAAAACAGAAAACCCACAAAAAAACTATGCGCGTATTTTGGAATTTTTTGTGGCTTCCGGCTCGATAATGGTGTTGGTAATCGTCGTGTTTGCGGACGTCTTAAAGCCATATATCGTACGAGACCCAGCGTATTGGGAAGCTATGTGGATTGTGCCTTTTATCATAATAGCCAATTTTTGCTTGGGAATTTATCACAATCTTTCGGTGTGGTACAAAATTACTGATAGAACCAAGTTCGGCGCCTATATTTCGGTACTAGGAGCGATACTTACCCTAGCCCTTAATTTTTGGTTGATTCCTATCATTGGCTACAAAGGTTCCGCAATTGCAACTTTGGTCGCTTATGGAAGTATGATGGTTGTATCTTACTACTATGGTCAAAAATATTATCCGATTCCGTACAATTTGAAAAAAATGAGTTTGTATCTATTGATTTCATCAGCATTTTCGGTAATTTCGTTTTACGTATATCGCGACCAATTTTTAATAGGGATAGGATTAATGATTCTTTATTTAATTATGGTTTTCATGCTCGAAAAAAATCAATTGAAGCAATTAATCAAATCAAAATAAGTTTCTCCCATGGGGAAGACGGAAGATGGACCATATGAATATCAAAATAATAAATAAATCAACTCACGAATTACCACATTATGAAACCATTGCTTCCGCAGGAATGGATTTGCGGGCTCATTTGTCTGAAGCACGGATTTTAAAACCTTTAGAACGCAGCATCGTGGGCACAGGCTTGTTTATTGAGCTCCCTGTGGGTTATGAAGCACAAGTGCGACCGCGAAGCGGATTGGCAGCTAAAAAAGGCATCACAGTATTGAATGCGCCTGGTACCATCGATGCCGATTACAGAGGCGAAATAGGAGTCATTTTGGTAAATTTATCAAATGAGGAATTTACCATCAACAACGGCGAACGAATAGCACAATTGGTAATTGCCAAACATGAACGTGCCGAATGGGTGGACGCAGAAGCATTGACCGAAACGTCAAGAGGAGAAGGTGGATTTGGTAGTACAGGAATTGAATGATAAAAAAAACCCCTTTAATTCCCCAGAGGGGAAAACTCAAGCGGTAGAGATAAAAAATAGGATAATTTAACATAACAATTTCTTCCTTTCGGGAAGATTAAGATGGGCCCTTATGAAAATAATAGTACCAATGGCAGGTCGAGGTTCTCGACTGCGACCACACACCTTGACAGTTCCAAAACCATTAATACCAGTTGCTGGACAACCGATTGTACATCGATTGGTGAAAGATATTGCTAAAGTATTGAACCAACCTATTGAAGAGATTGCCTTTATTCTTGGTGATGCAGCATTTTTTGGTGATGATGTGGTTGAAAGTTTGACCAAGCTTGCAGAAGATTTAGGAGCAAAGGTATCGATTTATCGACAAGAACAACCTTTAGGAACAGGTCATGCTATTATGTGTGCCAAAGAATCACTTTCGGGCCCAGCCGTCATCGCCTATGCCGACACATTAATTCGTGCTGACTTTAACCTTGATGCTAATGCTGACGCAGTGATTTGGGTAAAAAAAGTAGATCAGCCTGAAGCTTTTGGTGTTGTAAAATTGAATATTGATGACGAAATTGTTGAGTTAATAGAAAAGCCAAAAGAATTCGTGAGTGATTTAGCCGTTATCGGTATATACTACTTTAAGGATGTAAGCGTTCTTAAACAAGAATTGCAATATGTGTTAGACAATAACATCGTAAATGGCGGTGAATATCAAATCAACGATGGTATTAAACGTATGATGGCAGATGGAAAAATCTTTAAAGCAGGCGAGGTAGATGAATGGATGGATTGCGGAAATAAAGCGGTAACGGTGGAAACAAACACTCGTATGTTGGGCTTTTTACATGAGGATGAAGAGGAGCAAATGATTTCGACATCTGTTCAATTAAAAAACTCCAAAATTATTCAACCTTGTTATATTGGAGAAAATGTCATCTTAAACAATTCAACAGTTGGACCAAATGTCTCAATAGGAAATAATTGTACATTGAATCAAGTATTCGTTAAAAATAGCCTAATTCAAAGCCATAACACCATTAAAAATGCTAATTTGGACCAGGCTATGATTGGTAATCACGTTTACTATGACGGTGATTTTAAAACGATTAGTATAGGTGATTATTCAGTTTTGGAGTAACAAATTCCTCCGAATCCCGATAGCTATCGTGAAGGAACCATATGATTTAACGAACAATTATCTAAATTATTCAGGCTCATTATTGAAAATCGAAATGATAAAATTAGTCATTTGGCGAAAAGTCCTCAAGAGTGAAGTTCAGTGACTAGTAACTAAATGTCGATACCCATTAAATACATCATTTGTGTATTCGTGGCAAAAAAAATGAAACAAAAATGTCTCATATTAATATGTATCCTTGGAATGTCATTCGTTCCACAGATGAATTATGCCCAAGTCGATTTCAATAAAAAGCCAATTGATGACCTGGGTGATGTGGAGGACATGTTTCAGGAAAATTTCTTCGAAGCTTTAAAGCAAAATGGAATTGAAAATTACCAGCGAGCCGTTGATGCACTTCTAAAGTGTGAAAAACTCGACAATTCAAAAACTGTAGTGCTTTATGAATTGGGCAAAAATTATATTGCTCTCAAAAATTATGGTGCAGCGGAAGACGTTCTGAAAAAAGCAGTCTCAAAAGAACCGGAAAACGAATGGTATCTCGACGAGCTCTATGAAGTTTACAATCTTCAAGGGGACACTGATAAAGCGATTAAAACGGTAAAACAATTGGTGAAATACCATCCAGATTATCGTCAGGATTTGGCGGAATTGTATATCAAATCCAAGGACTACAAGGATGCGATAAAAATTCTAGACCAATTGGATAAAGAGTTTGGTATCAATCCAGATAGGGACGCTCTCCGAAATCAAATTTACAATATCACAGGTCGCGACGAAGATAGAATAGAAAATCTTGAAGAGCGCGTGAAGTCAAATCCTGAAAATGAGGATGCATCTCTACGTCTTATTTATCGTTACAGCGAAACTGGGAATGCTAAAAAAGCTTTTGAAGCAGCTAAAAACTTGTTGAAAACACATCCAGAATCAAAATTGGTACATTTGGCTTTGTATAAATTTTATCTTGATAACAGTGAAACTGAAAAAGCGACTGAATCCATGAAGATTTCGCTGAATGCCGCAGAAATTACTCCGGAAGCAAAAGCAAAAGTGTTTAATGACTTTGTCAATTTTGTCTCTAAAAATCCTGAATATGAAAAGGATTTGATTGAAATGACCGCAATGGTTGGAACAGAGAAAAGCACAAAGACGCTTACAGAATTGGGCCAATATTATCTTAAGCTAGACGACAAACCAAAAGCGCTCCAATACTTCGAAGATGCTCATCAGCAAGAGCCTAAAAACTTTGCAATCATTAAAGATGTGTTGTTACTTCAGCTAGATTTAAATATGGATGAAAAAGCGGTGAAAAAAAGTCAAGAAACTTTGGATTTGTTTCCAGCACAGCCTATTCTGTATTTAATTAATGGTGTTGCAAATAACAAACTTAAGCAGTCAAAAAAAGCTATTGAAAAGCTGGAAGCTGGACTGGATTATGTTATTGATGACCTAAAAATGGAAGGTGACTTTTACACGCAATTGAGTATGGCTTATAAACTTGAAAATAATATTCCCAAATCCCAAGCGTTTGCTAAAAAGGCAGAAGCATTAACCAAACAACAACAATGAGCAAATACAAATATGTTTTTTTGATTCTTATCATTGGTACTTTTACGGGTTGTAGATCAACTAAAAGTTTGACTTCAATTGGGACCATAAAAGAGACCATGTCTTCCAAGCAAATTATCAAGGAAAATCAAAAGCAAACAGCCGATTTTAAGACATTACAGGCCAAAGTAAAAATCGACTACACAGATGGTGATAAATCCAACGGCGTATCGGTCAACTTACGCATCGAAAAGGATAAAGCGATTTGGTTGAGTGCACCGTTAGGAATCGCCAGAGCACTTATTACTCCAGAAAAGGTGAGCTATTACAATAAGCTTGAAAATGAATATTTTGATGGGGATTATTCCTTGTTATCAGAATTGTTGGGTATTGAATTGGATTTTAAGAAGGTCCAAAATATATTATTGGGTGAAACGCTTTTTAATTTGACAAATGATATTTATTTGGTTTCCAATAATGAGGTTTCCTATGTCTTGCAACCAGAGAATCAACAAGCCATATTTGAAATTTTCTACTTATTCAATCCAGGGCATTACAAATTAGATTCCCAACAACTATCGCAGTCCAAAGAAAAGCGCTTTTTGCAAGTGGATTACAAATTGTATCAAATGGTTAATAAAGAGATTATACCAGAAATTATCAATATTGTTGCCGTGGAAGACAATTCGGAAATGAAAATAGATTTGGAATATAAATCAGTGAGTCTAAATGAAGACCTCCGATTTCCGTTTGAAATTCCTTCAGGTTATAAAGAAATTCAATTGAAATGAAACTAGGACAATCATCCAACATAGTTTTAATTCTCCTGATGCTTTTTTGTGCGTCTTCCCTTCAAGCACAAAGTAAAAAACAGCAGGAACTAGAGGCGCGTCGTCAAGAAATACTGAAAGAAATAAAGCAATATAGCATTCTTCTTACCACGGATAAGAAGAAGGAAAAATCAATGGTTTCGTTGGTTGAAGATTTGAACAATAAAGTTCGAGTGCGTCAAAATTTGATAAAAATTACGAATGACCAGGCTAACTTACTCACACGTGAAATTAATGCCAATCAAAAAGAGATTTCCAGTTTAAGAGACCAGTTAAAGGAATTGAAAGAAGATTATGCCGCAATGGTTGTAAAATCCTATAAAAGTAAATCCGAGCAAAGTAGAGTTATGTTTTTATTGTCTTCTGATAATTTTCAACAAGCTTACAAACGATTGCAATATATAAAGCAATATACCAAATATCAAGAGCAACAAGGGCAAGAGATAAAAGGGAAGACTGAAAAGTTGCAAGAGTTGAATATATCGTTGCTACAACAGAAAAAAGACAAGGAAAAGCTAATTGAAGAGAACCGAATTGCAAAAAGACAACTTGAAGAAGATGTGAAAGAACAGCGAGAGCTGGTCGTATCAATTCGAAAAAATTTAAGTAACTACGCATCTCAAATTAAAACAAAACAACAAGAAGCCGATAGAATCGATCGCGAAATTGAACGCTTAATCAAAGAAGCGATTGCTGAAGCTAATAGACTCGCCAATAAGTCTAATAAATCCAATAAAAGTAATACTTCGTCATCATCTTCCTCCTCTGGATTTGCCTTGACACCAGAAGGCAAAGCATTGGCAAATAATTTTGAAGCCAACAAAGGAAAATTGTCATGGCCAGTTGAAAAAGGGGTCGTAAAAACGCGTTATGGTACACAGCCGTCTCCCATCGATCGATCCATTAGTATTCAGAGCAATGGAGTAAGGATTGCTACTGAACAAGGTTCGAAAGTGAGAGCTGTTTTTCAAGGAACTGTCACAGCCGTCATTGCGAGTAAAACAGGAAACCCGACAGTGTTGATTCAGCACGGGAATTATTTTACGGCGTATAAAAACCTATCCAAAGTCTATGTTAAAAAAGGTGATAAAGTGGACACCAAGCAATTTATCGGCGAAGTATTTACCAGTGCTGGCGAGCATGAAACCATTTTGAGTTTTAGTATTTTTAAAGTGGTTGGTAGCGATTCGCAAACCCAAGATCCTTCAGGTTGGATTTATAAGATGTAAATTCCTGTGTTTTTATTAAGCTTGTCGAAATGAAGGTAGGAATCTCATGAGATAAAGTAAAATCATGAATTCGCCGCTACTTAATTCGCATTTCGAGTTTTAGTATACCCAAAATGGTCAGTAGGGATTTGCAATGGCAAAATTTTTCAGGTTAGATTTACGTAAAGGAAAAACGGGAAGTGTTCCCTTCGGGAAGATATAGATGGGCTTATCTACTCAAACAACGCCTTCAACTCCGTAGCATCATTCGGCTTCATTTTGCCAGCTAACACTAAACTTAATTGTTTACGGCGCAAGGCGGCAACAAATCGCTCTTTTTCTAAATCGGTTTCAGGAGTTAATTCAGGAACTTGGACAGGGCGTCCAGATTCATCTACAGCAACAAACGTATAAATCGCTTCATTGGCTTTGGTTCTTAAGCCAGATTCACGATCTTCAATCCAAACATCCATAAAAACTTCCATAGACGACTTAAAAGCGCGTGAGACCTTTGCTTCGACGGTTACGACACTTCCCAAAGGAATAGAATGATTAAAAGCCACGTGGTTCACAGAAGCCGTCACTACAATACGACGAGAGTGGCGTCGTGCCGCTATGCTGGCAGCTCTATCCATACGCGCCAACAATTCGCCACCAAAAAGATTGTTGATTGGGTTGGTTTCGCTTGGTAGCACCAAGTCGGTCATAATGGTTTTGGATTGTTCGGGAGTTTTCGCTTGCATCAGT
>JBBSLN010000056.1:0-9615 GCA_038255205.1 Flavobacteriales bacterium | reverse complement strand
TTGGCAACAAATAGATGATATGATTCACACCCCAGTCAATACGGAATTAAACAAGCTTTGGGGTTTTATGTTTGCTGGTGTTAATCGTGCAAATTATATTCTTGAATTTCAAGATAAGACTGATTTTGAAGGTAAAAATATCATTATTGGCGAAACTCGTTTTTTACGGGCCTATTATAATTTTGAGTTGGTCAAATGGTTTGGACCTATTCCGATAAAAGAAACCCGATTTCAAATAGGCGATGAGACAACTATCCCACGATCTCCGGTAGAAGATGTTTATGCACTAATCGAGTCTGATTTGTTATATGCAATAGAAAATCTTTCATATACTGCACCGCAAACGGGTAGAGCGACCAAAGGATCTGCACAGGCACTATTGGGAAAGGCTTATCTATATCAGGACAAATTCTCAAACGCGGCTAGCGTGTTGGAAAATTTAATTATTAACGGCCCGTATGATTTGGTTCAGAATTACGACATAATATTCGAAAATGCAGGGGAGAATGGAATCGAGTCGGTATTTGAAGTACAATATACTGATGTCGAAGGAGCGGGTTTTGGATGTTTGCAATGTAGTGAAGGAAATGTAGCAGTTGGTTTTAGTGGTGTAAGAGGATACAGTGGACCTATATTCACTCCAGGCTTTAGTTTTAATGTTCCTGTTCAAGAGGTTGTTGACGAATTTGAAACAGGTGATTTACGTAAAGATGTTGCTATTTTGGATATCGAAGCATGGTCAGATCAAACTGGTGCAGAATTTACTACAGGATATGAACACACCGGCTATTTCAACCGAAAATATTTGCCAAGAAAGCGAAGCGCAGAAGCTGCTGGAGATTTAAATCTTACAAATCCAAATAATTATAGATCAATTCGTTTTGCAGATGTATTGTTGATGGCTGCTGAAGCTTATAATAGAGGTGGGATAGATGATACTAAAGCACAGTTGTATTTAAATAGAGTTAGAACAAGGGCTTTTAGAAGTGCATCAAACAATGTAACCTCTACAGGTGCAGCGTTGACAAATGCCATATATCACGAAAGACGTGTAGAGCTCGTAGGTGAAGGTCATCGTTTCTTCGATTTAGTTCGAACAAGACGAGGAACAGAGATTGATGGTTTTACAGTAAATAAAAATGAATTATTTCCCCTTCCATTTGAAGAGATTCAGTTTTCTAATGGTAATTGGACTCAAAACCCAAGATATTAAAAAAAAAGCATATGAAAAATTTAAAGTATTTAATTAGCGCTATTATGATTGTTTTTGCAATCATTGGATGCTCGGAGGATGATGACATGGTCAACATCGACGGCATTGCAGCACCAACAAATGTTTCTGCTTCAGTACGTGTTACAAACGATAACACTGGTATGGTTACCATCACACCATTGGCCGAAGGGGTAGCCAATTTTAATCTCAACTATGGCGATGGATCTGATTCGTCTGGATCTATACAGCCAGGTTCGAGTGTGAATCATGTCTATGAAGAGGGCACTTATGAAATTACCATTAAAGCCAATGGATTGAATGGTTCGTCTACCACTGTGACGCAAACAATTGTGGTGTCTTTTCAAGCGCCTCAAAATCTAATGGTATCCATAGTAAACGATGCAACAATTTCCAAAAAAGTAAATGTCACAGCTGAAGCAGAATTTGCCATGTATTTCGAAGTGGATTTTGGAGAAGTAGGAAGTGAACTTGTTGAAGGTAATAATGGCGAAACGGTATCATACATTTATCAAGAAGCTGGTACTTATACAATTACCGTTACAGCATACAGTGCGGCAATTGAAACAACAACTTACACAGAAGAATTTGTAGTGACTGCTATCTTGCAACCATTGACAGCGGCACCGCAACCTCCTGCAAGACAACCGGAAAATGTTATTTCTGTCTATAGTGATGCTTACGTCAACATTCCAGGCACAAATTATTATCCAAATTGGGGACAAAGCACAACGTTCAACGAAATTGTTGTGAATGGTAGCAACATCATTCAATATGGTAATCTTAACTATCAAGGCATACAATTGGGTTCGCCTGCCGATGCATCTCAAATGGAATTTTTACATATTGATGTTTGGACAGCAGACGATAACGAAGCAAAAATATCGCCAATAAGTTCAGGACCAAATGAAACTCCGTTTGATTTGGATTTAACACCACAACAATGGACGACTTTCGATATCCCATTGTCCTTTTTTACAAATCAAAATCCATTGGTTAATTTTGCGGATATCATTCAATTTAAATTTGATGGCAATCCAGCAGGAGGAACTATATTCATCGATAATCTTTACTTTTACAAATCCGCACCAAGTACTGGATTTGATGATGGATTATTGACGAATGGGGATTTTGAAAATGGTAGTGATTCATGGATAGTAGGAGTAAACGATAATTCACCTGCTCCAGTAGTTACAGTAGGTGGAAACACATATTATTCTGTTAATGTTACTTCAGCAGGGCAACCATTTGCTGTAAATGTCAGTCAAAAACTTGAAATTATTCAAGGTGAGACCTATACATTAACTTTTGATGCATGGTCTGACGTAAACAGGTCAATAATCGCAGGAATTGGACTTAGTGGAGGTGACTTTTCAAATACCAGTGAAACTATTGGTATAACTCCAACAGTAACTAATTATTCACTTACATTGGTCGCAACGGGTTTTGGTGCGCCAGATGGAAGAGTTCTTTTTGATCTAGGAGCAGAAATAGGGATGGTTAATATAGATAATGTTTCATTGATAATCGGTACAGGAAATTTATTGACTAATGGAGATTTTGAAAACGGTAGTGATTCATGGATAGTTGGAGTGAACGATAATTCGCCTGCTCCAGTAGTTACAGTAGGTGGAAACACATATTATTCAGTTAATGTTACTACAGCAGGGCAACCATTTTCTGTAAATGTCAGTCAAAAACTTGAAATTATTCAAGGTGAAACCTATACATTGACTTTTGATGCATGGTCTGACGTAAATAGGTCAATAATCGCGGGAATTGGACTTAGTGGAGGTGATTTTTCCAATACGAGTGAAACGGTTAATATAACACCGACAGTAACTAAGTATTCGCTTACACTATCAGCAACGGGTTTTGGTGCGCCAGATGGAAGAGTACTTTTTGATTTAGGAGCAGAAACAGGGATAGTTAATATAGATAATGTAATCTTAACTCTGAATTAAGTTAAAAACCGTTTTTATTTTTACAATTAATTATATAAAAAAGAAAAAAATCGATATGAAAAATTATATAAAGGCAATAGGATTAATTTTTACCCTGGCTTTTTTTGTCTCTTGTCAGGAAGAAGACGCAACCATTGGAGATATTATAGCACCTTCTAATATTCAAGTTGATACAGAAGTAATTGGTGTTGATGCGGATAATCCAAATGGAGATGGAAGTGGCTTGGTGAAATTTACATTTTCCGCTGACAATTCCTTAAGTTATAACATTCAATTTGGTGATGGAATATCTCAAGTAGTTAATTCTGGTGAGGTAACACACCGATACACAAGTGCTGGATTAAACACTTACACAGCTGTGGTCAATGCAGTGGGAACTGGTGGAATCACTTCTAACCTTGCGGTTGAAGTTACCGTTTTCAGTTCTTTCGATGATCCTGAAGCTAAAGATTTGTTGAGTGGAGGTGTTGGGAACAGTCGCACTTGGTATTGGGCAGCAGCATTACCTGCGCATTTAGGCGTAGGTCCAACCTTTCAACAAGATCCAAATCAATTTACATTTCCTGCCTACTATACAGCGCAACCTTTTGAAAAAGCTGGAGATGCGCAAAGTAGCTGTATCTATGAAGATGAGTTAACTTTTTCATTGAATGCCAACGGACAACTGACTTATCAATTGGATAATAACGGACAAACCTATTTTAATGGAGCTCATTCCGCTGCTGGCGGTGGGACAGGGTCAGGAGATGATGTCTGTCTGGATTTTGATACATCAGGTACTAGCATTGTATCGCTTGCTCCATCTTCAAGTGAATTGACAGAAGTAGATTCAAGACGCACCGATATGATTTTTTCTGACAACAATTTTATGGGGTATTATGTGGGTTCAAGTACTTATGAAATCCTCGAACTTACAGACACTACGCTTCGTGTTAGAGTTGAGGATGCTTTAAATTCGGCTCTTGCTTGGTATCATATTTTTTCTACAAGTCCACCCACAGAAGATTTTACGAGCAATTACAACGACTTGGTTTTTGAAGACAATTTTGATACAAATGGTGCTCCAAATCCTACCAACTGGACTTACGATTTAGGTGGTGGAGTTAATGGATGGGGTAATGGTGAAGCACAGATGTATACAAATAATGCTGAAAATGTGGTCGTTGATAATGGATTTTTAAAAATTACGGCAAAAAGAACAGGTGCAAATAGTTACACCTCCTCAAGAATAAAATCAGAAAATCTATTTGAATTCACCTATGGTCGTGTTGAGGTGAGAGCGAAGCTCCCAACAGGTGGAGGTACTTGGCCAGCGATATGGATGCTGGGACAGGACTATGCAACCAATACTTGGCCGGGATGTGGCGAGATAGATATTATGGAACATGTCGGCAATGATCAGAACAAGATTCATGGTACATTACATTTTCCAGGTAACTCTGGAGGGAATGGTGTTTCGGGTTCAACGATTATTCCAACAGCTTCTACCGAATTCCATAATTATTCCGTGGAATGGACACCGGATGTCATTAAGTTTTTAGTGGACGATACCGTATATCATTCCTTTGCGAATACAACTGCAACACCCTTCAATAGTGACTTTTTTATGATTCTGAATGTTGCCATGGGAGGAAATTTTGGTGGAAACATCGACCCTGCTTTTACCGAATCTACTTTGGTAATCGATTATGTAAGAGTATATCAATAAATAGTATTTTGAATTAGCTTGAAAAAAGGTTAGTAGATAATTTATGATACTAACCTTTTTTTAATTTTTTATATCGTCATGATTAAATTAAAATCAATTATCGACTGATTGTAAATGGATATAATTAAGTGTTAGACCTATGGATCTCCAAAAAGTGATGATTGGATTTTAAAATACGTATCATAATTTAATGAAAAAACAGAGTCTCATATTAGGGTTTTTCTTTTTCACACTGTTGGTTATTTCCCAAACTAATACTGTAAAAGTTCAGAATGACGCTCATGGAATGAGATTGAAGGTCGATGGGAAAGACTTTATGATCAACGGTATGAACTGGGATTATTTCCCAATTGGCACCAATTATACTTATAGCTTGTGGAATCAACCTGATGATATAATTAAAGCCGCATTGAATGCGGAAATGGATTTATTGAAATCGATGGGCGTCAATACGATTAGAACGTATACTGGTATTCAGCCAAAATGGGTTCAATATATTTATGAAAATTATGGAATTTACACCATGCTCAATCATTCCTTTGGAAGATATGGCGTAAATCTGAATGATCTTTGGGAACCGGTTACAGATTATTCCGATCCAGTTGCTCAATCGCAATTACTGCATGAAGTCACTGAATTAGCCAAAGCATACAAAAACACGCCTGGCCTGTTACTATACTTATTAGGAAATGAAAATAACTACGGACTATTTTGGGCTGGCGCAGAAACAGAGGATTTTCCTGAAGAAGAGGAGCATAAAATGGCAATCGGCGAAGCGCGTGGAAGACCCATGTATAAGCTGATGAACGATGCCGCATTGTTAATGAAATCAATAGATTCATCACATCCCGTAGCTATTTGCAATGGAGATGTATTGTTTATTGACATTATTGCAGAAGAATGCAACGATGTTGATATCTATGGCACCAATATGTACAGAGGTGTTTCTTTTACGGACGCATTTCAGATTGTAAAAGACAAACTCAACATACCACTTATGTTTACCGAATTTGGTTCTGATGCCTTCAACGCAAAAGATAATCGCGAAGATCAGAAAATGCAGGCAATATATGCTATTTCTAATTGGAAAGAAATCTATGAAAACGCATCTGGTTTAGGAAAAACAGGAAATTCCATCGGAGGATTTACCTTCCAATTTAGTGATGGCTGGTGGAAATATGGCCAAACAACAAATCTGGATGTTCATGATATGATTGCCTCTTGGGCAAACGAAGGCTATAAAATGGATTTTGAAGCTGGAAAAAACAACATGAACGAGGAATGGTTTGGTATCTGTGCAAAAGGACCTACCAATGTTCGTGGACTTTACAAACTACAGCCTCGTGCAGCATATTACGCCTTAAAAAAAATACACAAATTTAAACCTTATAAAAAAGGAATTACCATCAAACATTTAGATAAAACCTTTAATAGTATCAATTTGGACGATACCATTCGCATGGCGAAGCAAGCGTGTTCAGATAATCATTAAAAATCAAACAGTTTTCATGAAAGTCAGCAATTTACAACCAACTCCATCAAATAGTGCACTCGAGCTTGTAGAAATTGAGAACGAGAATTTCTACAAAATTTCAGACAGTGACGCCTTACGTCCTTTCTTTATGAGCTTGGTGAGTGATTCAAACCATTGGATGTTTATTTCCAGTAATGGCGGATTGACTGCTGGCAGAAAAAACAGCGAATTCGCCTATTTTCCCTATTATACAGATGATAAAATCACCGAATCTGCAGAAATTACTGGGAGTAAAACCATTTTTTCAGTGAAGACTAAAAATGGGATAAAAATTTGGGAGCCTTTTTCTATTAGAAATGACGCGGTCTATAATACAACCAACAACCTTTACAAGAATACCTATGGGAATAAAATCATCTTTGAGGAAATCAACCATGACCTTAATTTGACGTTCCGATATGGATGGAATTCTAGCAATGACTTCGGTTTTGTTAAGAAGTCAACATTGATGAATTCATCAGATTCTCAAATTGAAGTATCCATTTTAGACGGTCTTCAAAATATTATGCCTTTTGGAGTGACTACAGATACTCAAAATAGCGTGAGCAATTTGGTAGATGCTTACAAGCGTAGTGAATTAGATAAGGAATCAGGCTTGGGAATTTTTGCCTTAAGTGCTATCATCGTTGATAAGGCCGAACCTAGTGAGGCTTTGAAGGCCAATATCGCTTGGTCTTTAGGACTTGACAATCCAAAATATTTGTTATCATCTTTACAATTGAATCAATTCAGAAAAGGAGCAGCGATTCAAGAGGAAACGGACGTAAAAGCCGAAAAAGGTGCCTATTTCATCAATTCAGAAGTCGCTCTTGGTGGACAAGAAAAAAAAGAATGGATGCTTATTGGTAATGTCAATCAAGACCAATCGGCAGTTGCGAGCATTATCAATACAATATCGAACGATAAACAGTTAAAGGCCGCAATCAACGTTGATATTGAAAAAGGTACAGAACGCTTGATTAAGTTAAATGCATCTTCCGATGGATTGCAGTTGACAGCGGATAGTTTACGAGATACGCGTCATTTTGCGAACACCTTATTCAACATCATGCGTGGTGGAATTTTTGATGATAACTATCAGATTGAAAAATGGGATTTTAGTAACTATTTGTCAAAAGCGAATGTCAAGGTATTTGCAACTTCAAAAGATGTCCTTACGAGCTTACCGGAAGTATTTTCAATAACAAAATTGAAGGAGATTGCTTATCAAACCGATAATAAAAACTTTAGACGTCTCTGTTTGGAATACATGCCATTGAAATTCAGTCGAAGACATGGCGATCCAAGTAGACCTTGGAATAAATTTTCCATAAATACAAGAAGTGAAATCGATGGCTCTAAAATCTTGGATTATGAAGGGAATTGGCGCGATATTTTCCAAAATTGGGAAGCGCTCGCACATTCCTATCCAGAATTTATTGAAAGTATGATTCATAAGTTCTTGAATGCAACCACGTTTGACGGCTACAATCCTTACCGAGTGACAAAAGATGGATTTGATTGGGAAACCGTCGAACCGGACAATCCATGGTCCTATATTGGATATTGGGGAGATCATCAAATCATCTATCTGTTGAAGTTTTTGGAGTTCATGGAAAACCATAACCCAGGAAAATTGGCAAGTTATTTTGATGAAGATTTCTTTGTGTATGCAAACGTGCCTTATAAAATCAAAAGTTATAAAGACATTCTTAAAAATTCAAAAGATACCATTGAATTTGATGAAGAACTTGATCACAAGATTCAAATCAAACGGTCTGAATTGGGTGCTGATGGTGCCTTGTTGAGAGACCAGAATTTCTTCATCTGTAAAGTCAATTTCATAGAGAAAATTTTGTCTACGGTATTGGCAAAAATATCCAATTTCATTCCTGAAGGTGGTATTTGGTTAAACACCCAACGCCCTGAATGGAATGATGCCAATAACGCACTTGTTGGTAATGGTGTCTCTATGGTGACGCTCTATTATTTGCGTCGATTCCTGAAGTTTTTTGAAACCATCGTCGAGAATGCCTCAACTGACACAATCCATATTTCAGAGGAATTGATGACCTTTTTCAAGAGTGTCACGAACACACTTCATACGAATGAATTCATACTTAAAGGAAAAATTTCGGATAGTGAACGCAAGAAAGTTTTGGATGGATTGGGAATTGCAGGAAGTGATTTCCGCACTACCATTTATGACATAGCATTTACTGGGAAAAAGGAGCAAATTTCATTGAAAAGCATCAAAGAATTTTTATTAATTTCTTTGAAATATATCGACCACACTATTGATGCGAATAAGCGTAAGGATAATATGTACCACGCTTACAACTTAATGACCTTAACTGAAGATAATGGTGTTTCTATTTCTTATTTGGATGAAATGTTGGAAGGTCAAGTTTCAGCTTTGAGTTCAGGATATTTGTCTTCCGAAGCCAGTTTAAAACTTCTTGACGGACTGAAAAGCAGTAAACTCTTTAGAGAAGACCAATACAGTTATGTGCTCTATCCAAATAAAAATTTGAAAGGGTTTTTATCAAAAAATAGTATTCCAAAAACTGCAGTTGAGAAGTCTGAACTCATAAAAGAATTGTTGAATGATGGCAATAATCAAATCGTTGTAAAGGATGTCAATGGGAAATACCACTTCAATGGCAATTTTAACAACGCCAATAGTCTCGAACAAGCGTTGGCAAAATTAAAAGACACGAAATACGGTAGGTTGGCTTCAAAAGAAAGACCAATGCTTCTGAAAATGTTTGAAGATGTGTTTAATCACAAGGCATTTACAGGTCGTTCAGGAACTTTTTATGGCTATGAAGGGCTTGGCTCTATTTATTGGCACATGGTTTCCAAATTGCAATTGGCAGTTTTGGAATGTTGCATAAAAGCCATTAATGAAAAGGCAAACAAGGAAGTCATTGGCAGGCTATTGGAGCATTACTACGAAATAAATGAAGGTATCGGAGTTCACAAATCGCCAAAATTGTATGGTGCATTCCCAACGGACCCTTATTCGCATACACCAGGAGGCAAAGGTGCGCAACAACCAGGAATGACAGGACAGGTTAAAGAAGATATTCTATCTCGAATAGGGGAACTTGGCGTATTTGTAAAAAACGGAGAGATTACTTTTAATCCTGCAATGCTTCGAAAAGATGAATTTTTGGCAAACGATACAGTCTTCAAT
>JBBSLN010000055.1:0-9711 GCA_038255205.1 Flavobacteriales bacterium | reverse complement strand
ATGTCCGATGAAAAAAATTTAGGCGACGATCTCGACGATATGTTGGATGACGCTAAAAAAGGCACACATGAGTTTGCAGAAAACACTAAACGTACTGCAAACGAATTCTCTGAAGGCGCAAAAAGAAGTGCTAACGAGTTTTCTGAAGGTGCACAAGGCGCATTCGGTTCAGCTTCTGGTGAGAATAAAAAAATTCTAGCTGGAGTTTTAGCTGTTATTTTAGGGGCATTCGGTGTGCATAAATTTATTTTAGGTTACAACAAAGAAGGAATTATCCTTTTAGTTGTTACCATAGTGCTGGGCGCACTTACTTGTGGTATTGGCGCCAGTGTCGCTGGACTTATTGGACTTATTGAAGGTATCATATATCTCACAAAATCAGATGCAGAGTTTTATGCCACATATCAAGTTGGCAAAAAACCATGGTTCTAAAAAATACTTGAAGCCTAACACCGTGTGTTAGGCTTCTTATTTAAATTTTAGCATCGTCATATTGCACTATTACATATTAATCGTATTTTTATTTGACATATATTCATCACGAGGGCTTCAAAACTAGACATCTATACCTATGAAATCAATCTTACTGCCTTACTGCCAAAGGTCTTTTCACACCCAGCCCGTGTAGCAATCTTACAATATATAAGTAAGCCAAGAAGCTAGTATCTGCGATGATATAGTCGATAAAATCGGATTATTGCAACCCACTATTTCTCAACATTTGCAGGTCGTCAATGATACAGGATTGTTAAAGGGACGTTTTAAAGGAAAAAGTATCTGCTATTGTTTGAATCTTAGTCGATTTCAGGAATTTCAGCAGCTATTTAATCAATTTTTCAATAGTACGACTTCCAATTGTGCCTAAAACTAAAATCATAAAAAATGAAAACAGAACAATTTTTAAACTTGTTAACGGTACATCCAAATAAAGGATTGTTATTTGAATATGCCCCTGACAAATTAGTTGGTGCCAATTATCACATCACAGAAGTAAAGTACATTACGGTCGATTCTGTGAATTGTGGTGGACAAACGGATTCTTGTAAAGAAGCCATTATCGAATTATGGGAAAGTCCTATGAAAATCTCCAAAATAGAACATACGTCGGCCTATAAAACCTTTGGAATTCTGAAAAAGGTTAGCACAATAAAATCGTATACGTTGGATACTCAAGTGAAATTTGAATACAGCAACAATACATTTCATACCGCACCACTATTTGTTAATGATGTTGAACTAAAGGACGATTACTTCATCATAAAGTTAGCGGTCGAAAAAACAGATTGTAAGGCCAAAGATATTTGTGCTATCGCTGAAACCTTCATATCAACTAAAACTGAACTTTGTTATTCTCTCGATGGCAATTGTTATTAGACCATTTCTAGAACAGGATTGGAATTCTGTTTCAAGAATTTATACAGAAGGGATTGCAACTGGGATTGCCTCATTTGAGACTAAAGTTCCGCGTTGGGACGAATGGAACCAAAAATACATTAGCTCTTGTCGGTTAGTGGCCGAAGTCGATAATTTAGTTGTTGGCTTTGCAGTGATATCACAAGTTTCAAATCGCGAAGTCTATAAGGGAGTTGCGGAAGTTACACTGTATATTTCTGAAAGTCACCGAGGCAAACAAATAGGAGAAACACTACTGAATCAATTAATAATCGAAAGTGAAGCTAAAGGCTTTTGGACTTTGAACGCGGCCATATTTTCTGAAAACATTGCAAGTATCAATTTGCACAAAAAATGTGGTTTCAGGATCGTAGGCTTAAGAGAAAAATTGGGTCAACGTTATGGTAAGTGGCATGATAATTATTTGTTGGAAAGGCGTAGTAAAAAAATTGGAACATAGATTTCCTACTTCGAGGAAATAAAAGAACGAATTTCAATAAAAAATATTATGCACAGGCGACTCCTTCAGAAACCAAAATGGCCCTTGAGTATCTAAAAACATGGACGAAGGAAAAGCCAACATCTACAGTGATGGCATTAAAACCCATGGAGCGAATACGTGAGCAGTTCAAATTATGAAAGAGGATGGCATTGACTTTGCAAACCAAACCTCTAATCGAGTTGATGAGCATGCTGATTTTGATTTTGATAATATCATAACTTTTTTGACCAAGCTAATGAAAACTGTCATTCCACACCCAGTAAAAATGCAGTAAGACTACATCATAACTTTTCTGGTCTCTCAAAAGTTGTTGGTATTGATGAAGAGAAACATACGACGTTTGAAAACGCTAGAAGCGAAATAAAAGGATACTTTGAGCAGTAGTTAACAGCTTATTCCCTTTCAATCGACTGATAATCAAAAGGCAATGAATCTCCAATGCGCTGGTCTCCCATATCACCGCCGAAGAGCACAACTTGGATGGGTGCATAGTTTCCAAATTCATCAATGATAAAACTGTCTGCATTCATATGTATGGCCGACTGTAGTTTTTTGTCATACAAAATATTGATTTTCTTGGCGATTACCACTTCCACATTTTGACTGCCTACAACAGGTGTTACGGAAATCAATTTATACGGAGGCACTACAAAACTTCCGTCAAAGATTCTGTAGTCATTTTCAATAAGTTGCTTCTTGGACAGCGCTCGCATAAAGTGCAGCACAGAACCTTCATAGGTTTTATCTCGTTTTTTTATGGTGCGCCTTGTATTTACAGAATCTAAATCAGTATAAAAAGATGTACCTGTAAAAATCACAGAGTTTATTCCAAAGTGCTTTTGGAGTACATCCACATACTTATATTCAATCTCAAAATCCTGAATATCAAAAGCGACCAAATATCTTAAATTATCGTTCTGTATCTGTACAGGTTTTTTGGAGCTTACGGTCAGTTTCTTCGTTTTTCCATTGAACCTTAAAATCAAATCGGATTCGTTGAGGATTGTGCAGGATTTACCGTTCTCAGAGTTTCCCAAAAATTCCCTCCTGAAATGTTGCAATTTAATTTCTTTAGGCATGCCATCGTCGGTAGTAATGACAACTTCATCTAAGGTGTTGAGGTCTTCTGTCAATAAAATTTTATAGAATTTACCAATTTCATAATTGGAAATAATGGTTTTTTGATATCCAAGAAAGGAAATGATCATCGGTGAGGTCACGCCTTCCACCTTGGGAATTTGAAACTCACCATCGATATTAGTAGAAGTTCCGATACTGGTTCCGTCGAAATATACGGCTGCACTTTCTATAGGATTATTTGTTTTTTGATCTAAAACAATTCCTTGAATGGTTTGTGAATAGTTCGCCATGCTCAATAGCGCAAAGACCACTAAAAGGACTAATTTAATCTTCGTCATTTTCCATGAACTTTCGCTCCATCTCTGCTTGAAACTCCTCCATCACTGGTTTTACGGTACTTTCCGGTAAATCGGCAATACGAATGTACATCAAGCCATCGACCGCATTATTGAATAAGGGGTCGACATTGAATGCAATGACTTTTGCGTTTTGTTTTATGTATTTTTTAATTAAAACAGGAAGTCGTAAAGTGCCTGGTTCCAATTCGTCAATGATTTTGTCGAATTTCATTAAGTCAGCTTCGGTTTCATCAAATACAAAATCCTTGTCAGCATCTTTTAATTTTACCTTGAATTCTTTTTTCGGATGCACGTACTGCGCCACATAAGGATCGTAATAATTTGACTTCATAAATTCAATCATCAATGATTTTGAGAAATTGGTGAACTTATCGCTAATAGTGACACCACCAATCAAATATTTGTGTTCTGGATAACGCAATGTCGTATGTACTATGCCTTTCCATAACAAAAACAATGGCATCGGTTTTAGCTGATATTCGCTGATGACGAACGCGCGCCCCATTTCGATGGATTCACTCATCATTTTATAGAGTTCTGGCTCAAAACGGAACAAATCCTGTAGATAAAAGCCATCAATCCCATATTCTGCAAATATCTTTGATCCCAAGCCCATTCGGTAAGCACCTGCCAACTTTCTGGCATCCTTGTCCCACAAAAACATGTGATGATAATACGTATCAAATGAATCTAAATCGATGGCTTGATTCGTTCCTTCTCCCACTTCCCTAAAAGTTACTTCGCGAAGACGTCCGATTTCCCTCATTATATTTGGAATCGATTTAGAATCGGCAAAAAAGACTTCGTAGTTCTTGCTTTCCAGCAAACGAGCATCCCCTTTCCGCAATGCGTCCACCTCTTTTTCCATAGCTTCAACACTCACTGGTGTCACCACGTTCTTCACTGGTTTCGGGACTTTCAATGTGGAAGAAATTGTGCTCAAAACATTTCCCTTTTGGTCAAAAGAATTGGAAAGCATATAGGTTTTTTTACGGAGAAATTCAGAGAACTCTGGAAGCGTTTTATACTCTTTTTGGTCAGCAACTGATAAAGGTCTCCCTATTCTCACTTTAATCGTACGCCGTTTTTGAGTCAATACTTCTGAAGGTAGTTTTGCTGTCCTAAACGTATCGCTGATTTTCGAAAGCTTATAAAATAATTTACTGTTTTTAGCATGAAAATATATGGGCACAACAGGTACTTCTGCTTTTTGAATCAATTTCATGGCGGCTTCCTCCCATGGTCGGTCAATTACTAATTTTCCGTCTCTATAAGTAGAAACTTCACCTGCTGGAAAAATTCCTAATGGATGACCTTCCCTTAAATGCAGGATTGCACTCTTAAAACCTGTAATGCTTGATTTGGCATCCTTATGTTCTTCAAACGGATTGACCGGCATGATATAAGGTTTCATTGGCTCAACTCGATGCAGTAGAAAATTGGCCATAATTTTAAAGTCACTTCGTTGCTGTACCATTAACTTCAACAACAAGATACCATCAATGCCACCTAGTGGATGGTTTGAAATGGTAATATATGCACCATCTTTCGGTAAGCGTTTAAAGTCCTCTTTAGGAATTTCAAATTTAATCTGAAAATCATCTAATATCCCATCCAGAAATTCCACTCCCGATAGATGTTTATTGCGATTGTAAACTTTGTTAAGTGTTGAAATTTTAAGCACTTTCATAAGTACCCATCCACAGAATGTCCCAAAAACACCATATTTATCAGCATTAATGGCTTTGGCGACTTCTTTAGCGGTCACTAACCCTATATCAGGTGGCTTAGTCATACTTACAAAAGTAATAAAATGTTAATTAGTCACTATCTGAACCGTTTCTTGGGTCAACTGTTTCAAAAGCACGTGTTTCCCTTGCTCTAACTGATTGATAGCCTTTTCATTATAATGCCTTACGGTATATAGCGATACGTTTTCATAACATGTGACCTTAAATTTTGCCTTTAAATGCTGTAATAGTTTGTCAAGATTACTATAAATATTGTCAACGCAGACCGAAAAGCTAATTGCAGAATTCTGAATGACATCCACCTTCATTTTATAAAGATGCAACAAACGGAAAATCTCACTGATATTCTCTTCTACAATGTAGGAAAAATCTAATGAAGACAAGGAAATCAGCACTTGGTCTTTTTTGACGATGAAACAAGGAATATTTGGTTGGATTTTTTTTCCTCTACCCACCATCGTTCCTGGGTTTTCTGGATTTAGAAACGATTTGACATACAATGGAATTTCCTTGGCTTGCAATGGCTGCAATGTTTTTGGGTGAATGACCGAGGCCCCATAAAATGCCAACTCAATCGCCTCACTATAGGAAATTTGGTTAAGTAACTGTGCGTTTTCAAAATATCTTGGGTCGGCATTCAACACGCCTGGAACGTCTTTCCAAATAGTAACACTTTCTGCATTCAAACAATAGGCAAAAATTGCGGCAGTGTAATCACTTCCCTCACGACCCAAAGTCGTCATGAAATTATTGGCGTCGCTACCTATAAAACCTTGGGTGATATTCAAATTCTTTTTATTAAAATTGGCCGCTACTTGCTGTTGGGTTACCTCCCAATTGACATTAGCTCTTCGATAATAACTATCCGTTTTAATAAAGTCTCGAACGTCAATCCAATTGTTAGTCAGTCCAATTTCATTAAAATAGCTACTCACAATAGTACTTGCAACAAGCTCCCCAAATCCAATCGATTGGTCATAAACGAAATTATAATCCGGTGCTTTGTTTCGGTCAAAAAAACTTCTCAATTCTTCAAAATGACCAGAAACTTTCTTAAAAATCGGATGTTTTTCATTTTCGAAAAGTTCCAATAATATTTCGTTGTGATATTTTTTGACATCTTGCAAAGAACTTTGCAATTCACTCTTATTATTAAAATAATTATTGACGACGACCTCAATCGCATTGGTTGTTTTTCCCATAGCAGAAACGACAATCAATATGTTTTGATAGCCTACCTTTTGTAAAACGCTTGCCACGTTTTTGACCCCATTAGCATCTTTAATCGATGCGCCTCCAAATTTAAATACTTGCATTCTATAATTTTGATATGTAATTTTTGATTCCTTGTTCGTTTAAGTGAACGACATCCCAATCCCTTTTTACATCTGCTCCTTTTTTGATGTAAAAATCAATCGCTGGCTCGTTCCAATCCAAGACTTCCCAACTGATGCGCTTTACTCCCAAACCGTTCCCATACTTCACAACTTGGTCCAGTAAAGCCGTACCTAATCCTGAACCTCGCATTTTTTGGCTCACAACTAAATCTTCTAAATGCAGCACGTTGCCTTTCCACGTCGAAAAACGATTGTAAACTAAAGCAATGCCTTCAACTTTCTGGTCGAATTCAGCCACAAAACAGGTGAATTTAGGATGTTTACCGAAACCATTTGAAATCAAATCATCTGTTGTGACTTCAACAGCATCTGGTTCCTTTTCAAAAACAGCCAATTCATTGATAAGGCGAAGCACTTGAGTCATATCGTCTCTGGTCGCCATTCGTATTGAAAAATCCATGATTAAAAATTTGGGTAAATATAGTTTAAACTGAAAGATATTAAAACATTAAATCGTTACGAAAACGTTGTAGTTTCATAAAAAATACGATATTTGCAAAATCAAAAAAAGGCAGGCATTTGCTTGTGTTTTAAAACGCAATTTAAACTATTTTATGGCTAAAAAAAATCAGACCCTCGGCGAATTTATCATTGAAAATCAAACTTCCTTCAAATATTCCTCTGGCGAACTTTCAAGTTTGATTAATTCAATCAGATTAGCAGCAAAGGTAGTGAATTACGAGGTTAACAAAGCAGGTTTGGTAGATATCATTGGTGCTGCTGGTGAGACGAACATTCAAGGTGAAAACCAACAAAAACTGGACGTTTATGCCAACGAAAAGTTTATCCAAACCATGACCAATAGAAATATCGTTTGTGGTATTGCCAGCGAAGAAGAGGATGATTTTATCGCCGTCAATAGCCAGGATGAAAACCATCAAAATAAATATATTGTACTGATTGATCCTTTGGATGGCTCTTCAAATATAGACGTGAATGTCTCTGTAGGAACAATTTTTTCAATTTATCGACGCGTTACACCGATTGGAACACCTGTAACACTTGAAGATTTTCTACAGCCAGGTCACCAACAAGTAGCTGCTGGATATGTTGTTTATGGAACGTCGACAATGATTGTTTACACTACTGGTGATGGTGTAAATGGATTCACTCTAAACCCTGCAATCGGGACATTTTATTTATCGCATCCCAACATGCAGTTTCCTGAAGATGGCAACATCTATTCTGTGAATGAAGGAAATTATATCCATTTTCCACAGGGCGTCAAAAATTACATCAAATATTGCCAAATGGAAGAAGGTGACCGCCCATACACCTCAAGATATATTGGTTCTTTAGTGTCTGATTTTCATCGAAATATGATTAAAGGCGGCATTTATCTATATCCTAAAAGTTCCATGAATGCGAAAGGTAAATTACGCCTTCTTTACGAATGTAACCCAATGGCATTTCTCGCAGAACAAGCCAATGGCAAAGCAAGTGACGGCTTTCAACGTATTCTTGACATCCAACCTTTAGAGTTACACGAGCGCGTTCCTTTTATTTGTGGCAGCAAAAACATGGTGGAGAAGTGCGAGGAGTTCATGAAGAACGCTCAATAAATCATCTCGTGGCAATTCCACAAGATATTAAATACCAAAATGGTCAAATTCCAAATTCCAAAAAACAATACGAGGTAGGATCTCTGGACAATAAATGCTGAAATGCACAATAAAAAAACTGCCACTTAAAAAATTAAGAGCAGTTTGCAATTTATTTTATTTTGACACTGAAAAGTTTATGTTTGAATGAATCAAGTCTTTGTTCTTGGTTCTATATTCTTTGTTATCGTTGGTTATCGATTCATATTCTTTATCTCGTCCATAAAAGTATCCAAATCCACACCATCATTGACCAAAGTCAGCGCTTTATCAACAACATACATCACATTGTTTGGAGAAAAACCAAGTCCAACTCCAATTTTCTTCAATAGAGTTACCTGTTTTTCACCTCTAATATGGTCTGCATAGACCATTCGTGCCAAATCATACAATCGTTCCAGTCGTCTATCATAAGATGTCGGAGGATTTATGGGATGCGATTGATAATCTTTCAAGATTAGTTTGTAATCTAATTCGCTAATGTCAAGATTACGAGCAAGACGGTCCAAAAACGCTTTTTCTTCATCTGTAATAATGCCATCGTCCATTGCCACTCTTACAATCGCGGCAAAATGGTCTTCGTTACGCTTTTTAAATCCGCTATCAAATAAATCTGAAATTGACATAAGTTTCTTGTTTTTAATACCGATGATTCGGGTGTGCAAAATTACATATTTTTTTAAATAACAAACACAAAAAACTGTCGAAAATCGAAATTACACATGCCAGATTTATAAATCTTAAACTTTATATTTGCACAAAATAAATTGTCTTGAGTCAATTACATCTCTCGCAAACCTATTCACAGACTTTGCAAATGCAAAATCTGCGGACTGCTATTGCCAAAACCCAACCTTTCGACACCGCTCAAGGTAGGAGTAGAACACATTTAAAAGGCCTCGTTGGGTCGTCATTTTCTTTCGTTCTAACAGAAGTGTTCAAGGACTCTGAACTCCCTTTTTTAGTGGTGTTCAACGATAAGGAAGAAGCGGCCTTTTACCTGAATGATTTGGAGTTGCTGCTGAACGATAAAGACGTGCTCTTCTATCCAGGAAGTTATCGACGTCCTTATCAAATCGAAGAAACAGATAATGCGAATGTTTTGCTCAGAGCAGAAGTTTTGAATCGAATCAATTCCCGGAAAAAACCAGCAATCATCGTTACCTATCCCGACGCCTTATTTGAAAAAGTGGTGACCCGAAAGGAATTGGAACGCAACACGTTGAAAATTTCGGTCAATGATAATCTATCCATCGATTTTGTAAATGAAGTGTTGTTCGAATACCAATTCAAACGTGTGGATTTCGTGACAGAGCCTGGTGAGTTTTCGGTTCGTGGTGGTATTGTGGATGTGTTTTCCTTTTCGCATGATGAGCCTTACCGAATCGAGTTTTTTGGAGACGAAGTTGATAGCATTCGAACCTTTGATGTAGAAACGCAATTGTCCACAGAGCAAGTCAAAAAAATTAGTATCATACCAAATGTTGAGAACAAATTTCTAGAAGAAAACAGGGAATGCTTCCTAAAATATATTTCATCCAAAACAGTCATCTTCACTAAAAATGCTGATTTACTCTTTTCACGAATCGATGATTTCTTTGGCAAGGCAGAAGATGCATTTAAAACGCT
>JBBSLN010000054.1:0-9716 GCA_038255205.1 Flavobacteriales bacterium | reverse complement strand
ATCGCCGATGTACCCGGATGTATTGTTACCGTTTATTATGTTTCCGTTTCTTATGATTTTATCATAATGAGGATGTTCTTCTTCCTTGCAATTGAAGAATATTAATGTAAGTAGGGCATAAAGGAGATACTGTTTCATTCTGAATATGATAAATTACTTATTAGTACGATACTTCTCAAACCAGGCCAGAACGCTCGCAATCTTTGCGATGAGGTTACTTGGCTTATCAGCTATCCCGTGGCCGGAATTAGGAATACGAACCATTGCACTTTCCACACCTTCTAATTTTAAGGCGGTATAAAATTGTTCGGATTCTGCAATTGGCGTTCTATAATCTTCCTCGCCCGTCAATAACATGGTAGGCGTGGTTATATTCCCAACATAAGATATCGGCGAACGTTTTAAATATGGTTCTGGGTCTTCCCAAGGTTTATTTGGAAACCAATACTTGCTAAAAAATCCCGGATTATCTGCATAAAGAACAAAACTGTACCAATTGATTACAGGTTTTGCAACGACCGCGGCCTTAAAACGATCCGTGTGACCAACAATCCAAGCAGTAAGGACGCCTCCGCCACTGCCGCCAGTAACAAATAGATTTTCCGCGTCCACATATCCTTTGGCAATTACAGCATCAACGCCAGACATTAAATCTTCATAATCATGGTTGGGATAGTCGTGATGTATCAAATTACCGAATTCTGCACCATACCCAGAACTTCCTCTTGGGTTAGAGTAAAGCACCACATAGCCTGACGCCGCATAAAGTTGAATCTCTGCAGAGAATTCATTCCCATAACTCGCAAATGGCCCTCCGTGGATTTCAAGAATGAAGGGATATTTTTTGTTTGGGTCAAAATTAGGCGGGGTTACGATCCAACCTTGTATCTCTCGCTGATCATAAGATGATTTCCAACGAATTTCTTCAACCTTGCCAGTGGTTTTAAATGAAAAGAGATCATCATTTAAAGATGTAAGTCTTCTTATTTTTCCATTTTCCGACACCCCTAGATCGGATGGGTGATCCGGCCCACCTAAAGTAAAAGCTAATTTTCCATCATTGCTCACTGAAAAATCCCCAGCGTTATATGGTCTTCCTAATGATAAACCGCCCAAGCCTTCAACGATAACTTCATTCTTTCCGTTTAAACCAATGTGTCCGACTTTTGTGTCACCGTTATCATCATATTGGTAGTAAAGTCCATTTCCTTTTTCATCCCATTTAATATTACCGATATCCCTATCAAAATCTTCTGAAACCAATTTGGAATTAGTACCGTCACTGTTCATGACGTATAAATCCGAAATTTGATACCCTAATAATTTATCATCAAATCCTAAATAAGCGATTGATTTGCCATCTGGTGAAATCGCAATGCCACTATCTGGTCCTTGCCTAGAAGTAATTGCCTTAACTTCTTTGGTTTTAATATCCAATTGATAAACCTCACTGTTCAGAGGGTCCAAATCTGCGCCTTCTTTTAAATTTGCTGAAAAGTATAGCTTTTTACCATCTGCCGACCATGATGGTGAACCGTGATCATAATTTGAATCTGTCAATTGCCTTGGGGAACCACCGTCGGTCGATAACATAAATAATTGTGTATAGCCGGGTTTTAAGTAGCCTTGACCGTCTCCCCTATAATTCATCTTATCAATATAGATAGGAGGGGAGTTCCATTTTGCACCTTCTGGTTTACTTGGCATTATAATCAAGGATTCTGAAGATTCTGGAACAAACATGGTAAACGCGATATATTCACTGTCATTGGACCATGCAACTGCACCAGGTGATTGGGGAAGATTGGTCAGTGGAAGAATTGCCTTTGTATCCATCCACATCATATAGAGTTTCGTCTTTTCATCTTTCATATTAGATTTAAAGAGAAGTTTCTTTCCGTCCCTCGACCATTGTGGTGAAGAATCATTTTGATTTCCAGTTGTGAGAGGCCGGTTTTTTGTACCATCAAAATTGACAATCCAGAGATTGGACAGGTTTTTATCTGTCATGACATCCTTAAAATTGCGGACGTAAACTATTTGGTTGCCGTCCGGCGAAATCTTTGGCTCGGAGACATATTCAAAATTAAAGATGTCTAGAAGTTCTAGGTTAGCCTTTTCTTGGGCAACGAGCCATTGCGAAGAAAGGATCAAAAGAAGAAAGAAGCGATTGGCACTGATCATTTTCATGGTTTTAAATTAAATTGTTATTAATCACCACAACACTTTAATCATTTAACCGGTAGATCTTAAGGGGACAAGATTTCTATAAATTTAATAAAATTCTAGGTTATACCATACGAAGTTGCAAACTTCAGAGCAAGATAGGTAAACTTGAAGAGCAAATAGAGTGGAATTTAATGATGATTTAATTCTAAAAATTATTTATTCTTTCGTGATAAATTCCATATAATTTATCTTGATTAACCGTCATTTTAATAAGATTGGGATAGGCAGCGGCAAAGGGTTTACTGAAATGGACTTTTTTTCTCGGGTTCCATTAAATTCACAGGCACGGATAATGCCATCGTAATCTACTATAAAGTCTATTTCTTGCTGAACCTGAAAGAATCGGATTCTTTGAGCTAGTCATCATCCTTGAGTAATTGCCCAGTTCTCAAATATTTCACATCCTCTAAAAACCAAGAAGTGATTCCTTTTTTGGTTTCCAAACACTAATATAGTTTTTCTAGATTGGTTTTGATGTGAATTTTCTTCATGAATTGTGTCCAAGTTAAATCGCTCATAATGATTCTTTTAATAATCTAAAGATACTAAAAGTGATTTATATTTAATGCTAAAGCCGTTCTTGGTTATCCACTACATCTTCCCTTCCATATTCATTGCGATAGATGCGCACCAGGGCAATGAACAGACTAATCAGTAAAGGACCGAAAATCAATCCAATAAATCCAAAAACAGGAACACCTACGATGACTCCAATTAAGGTTATAAGTGGATGCACATTGTCCAATTTTTTTAAGATATACAGTCGGATAATATTATCAGTAGAACCAACCACAATAAAACCATAGAGTAAAATTCCATAGGCCTGAAAATTATCTCCAGAAGCAAGCGCAATGACAAAAACAGGAAGGATTCCAAGGAGCGTCCCTACAAAGGGAATCATAGAGCCCACTGCAGTTATTACAAACCAGAAAAATGGGTTCTCAATGCCAAATATCCAAAATCCAATTAGAGCGATAAGACCTTGAGCTACTGCCACTAAGGGGATTCCCAAAGCATTAGAACGAACCATAGCCTGTACTTCATCACCTATTTCAGATAGATTTGTTCGACTCATAGGAATATACTCTTTTAAGGATTCCCTCAACGTTTTTCGATTGGTCAACATATAATAAAGCATGAAATACATCAACCCGATGGCAATAAAAGCGTTGAATGTACCACCAACCAAAGCCTGTAAATTTTCTGATACCCAACCCGTGACGGCCCCTGTATCAATTTTAGAATTGATATTAAATCCTAAATATTGTTCAGCCTCGCCCATTTGGTTTTTTACAGCCTTTACAAATTGCTCACTATTTTTTACGGCATTTCCGATTTTATTACCGAGCATCATTACAATTCCTGCGATAGGAATCAGAATTCCAAAAAAGGACATCAACATCAATAAAGTCGCCGCAAGTGCAGGGTTCCATTTCTTTTTATTGACTAGTGTTGTCATCCATTTTCTCATAAGGATATAAAGGGTCACTGCTCCCAAAACACCTGTTAAGTATGGCAACATTTCCCTGAATATAAGGCTTCCCATAAATAGGATAAGAAGCAAGACAAAGAGTTGGCGAATGATTTTAATTGGTATTTGCTGCATTTGAAACTATGGTATTTTCAAAATGAATATCTGGATTTTCGATTTAAAGGTAGTACAAGTTTCTTTAATCTCAACAAGTAAAGAGTTCGCAGAAAATTTTATGATTAACTCAATTCGATTTCGATTTGATTTTTCATGATGTCATCAAAGGTCTCACGTTTACGTATCAAATGTGCTTGATCATTATGCCACAAAACTTCTGCTGGTCGATATCGTGAATTGTAATTGCTCGACATGGTAAAGCAATAAGCTCCTGCATTCTTGAAGCAGAGAATATCTCCTTCTTTAATTTCATTAATACGTCTGTTGTTAGCAAATGTATCGGTTTCGCAGATGTATCCGACCACAGAATAAAATCGTTCACGACCTTTTGTGTTGGAAATGTTCTCAATCACGTGCTGTGAGCCATAAAGCATTGGACGAATCAAATGATTGAAACCTGAATCGACTTGCGCAAAAACGGTTGAGGTTGTTTGTTTGACAACATTAACTTTCGTCAGGAAAAAGCCTGCTTCGCTTACCAAGAATTTACCGGGTTCGAAAGCCAAGGTTAAATCTCTACCATATTCCTTGCAAAACTCATTAAAACGCTTTCCTAGCTTTTTCCCTAACTCTTCGATATTGGTTTCAATATCACCTTCTTTATAAGGCACTTTAAAGCCTGATCCAAAGTCGATAAATTCCAAATCCTTAAAGTGCGTAGCAGTGTCAAAAAGAATTTCGCTCGCATAAAGAAAAACATCGATATCCAGAATATCACTACCTGTATGCATGTGAATTCCATTGATATTCATTTTTGTATTCTCAACAATTCTAAATAAAAGGGGTAATTGATGGATGGAGATTCCAAATTTACTATCAATATGTCCGACGGAAATATTCGTGTTGCCACCGGCCATCACGTGTGGATTGATTCGCACACAAACAGGCGTTTTTGGATGACGTGTTCCAAACTGTTCCAAAATGGATAGGTTGTCAATATTTATTTGCACGCCAAGTTGTGCAGCAGCCTCGATTTCTTCCAATGAAACACCGTTGGGCGTGTAGATAATTTGCTCGGGCAAAAACCCAGCAGCTAAACCTAATTTCACTTCTTGAATCGAAACCGTATCCAAACCAGAACCTAAAGTATTGAACAATTTCAGAACAGAAATATTGGATAATGCCTTAACGGCATAATTAAGTTTCAAATGTTTGACCTTATTAAATGCAGATGTTAAGCGTTTGTATTGGGATGTGATTTTTTCAGAATCATAGACATAAACAGGGCTTCCAAACTCGCTGGCAATTTGTAATAAGGTTTCGTTTTTCATTTTAAATAAAAATTAAATTAAGATCGCAAATTTAAAATATGTATGCGAGTATTTCCATAAAAATTTCTCTTATTATCACAATAATGGGCCAATAGTAATTAAGAATATATTACTTCATAGAAAAAACATTGCTAAAAACAGTTAGGTTGATTACTTTTGTGCTGCACTTCGACAGGGGCAGTGTGACACTACTAAAAGATAAAAGATACTAAAAGATGAATCTACACGAATATCAAGGAAAAGAGATTTTAAATAGCTTTGGAGTACGCATACAACGCGGCATAGTTGCAAAAAACGCTAATGAAGCTGTAGCAGCAGCCAAACAATTGACGGCAGAAACAGGAACAAGTTGGCACATCATCAAAGCACAAGTGCATGCAGGTGGACGCGGAAAAGGTGGAGGTGTAAAATTGGCCAAAAATCTTAAAGAAGTTGAAGAGATTGCTGGAAAAATTATTGGTATGCAATTGATTACGCCTCAAACTTCGAAAGAAGGTAAAAAGGTGCATCAAGTATTGGTGGCAGAAGATGTCTATTATCCAGGAGCGAGCGAAACCAGTGAGTTCTATGTATCGGTATTGCTAAATCGTGCGACAGGTAGAAATATGATCATGTACTCAACGGAAGGCGGTATGGATATAGAAACAGTTGCCGAAGAAACGCCCGACTTGATATTTACCGAAGAAATAGATCCTTCTGTTGGCTTAATGCCTTTCCAAGCGCGACGGATAGCTTTCAATTTGGGACTTTCAGGAAATGCATTTAAGGATATGACAAAATTCGTGACCTCTTTATATAAAGCATATGTCGAATCTGATGCCTCATTATTCGAAATCAATCCTGTTTTGAAAACGAGTGATGACAAGATTATGGCTGTAGACGCAAAAGTGACTATTGATGATAATTCGCTTTTCAGACATAAAGATTATTTGGATTTGCGTGATTTACGTGAAGAAAGTGCAATTGAAGTTGAAGCTGGTGCGGTAGGATTGAACTATGTAGACCTTGACGGAAACGTTGGCTGTATGGTCAATGGCGCTGGATTGGCGATGGCAACGATGGATTTAATAAAGCAAGCAGGAGGAGAGCCAGCCAATTTTTTAGACGTTGGAGGAACGGCGGATGCTGCACGTGTTGAAGCTGCCTTCAAAATTATTTTGAAAGACCCAGCCGTAAAAGCAATCTTGATTAATATTTTTGGTGGGATTGTACGTTGTGATAGAGTGGCACAAGGTATCATTGATGCCTATAAAAACATGGGAACTATTAGTGTGCCCATCATTGTTCGACTACAAGGTACCAATGCGGATATTGCTAAAGAATTGATCGATAATTCTGGGTTGGATGTAATGAGTGCAACTGAATTTCAAGAAGCTGCAGATAAAGTACAGCAAGTTTTGTCTTAAGGTAAAAGCATATAAACCTGAAAAAAGCTTCTAATAAAATTTAGGAGCTTTTTTTATTTTATAGATGCAATCCACATTCCGTTTTAGGGCTGTTGTTCCAACGACCGCTTCGGTCTTCTCCTGGTACTGTACAATGCTTGCAACCGATTGAATTGTAACCTTTAGCAACAAGTGGGTGAAAAGGGAGTTGATGCTCTTCAATATATTGGTCCCGCTCCTCTTTTGTGATATCAAGTAAAGGATAGAATTTCAGAATATCGCCTCTTAATTCAAAAATATCCAAAGTCGCGCGATGGTCACTTTGCCATTCCATTAATCCTGACGCCCAGACTTTATATTTTTGTTTTATAGCATCCAGAGGTTTTACCTTATTAATTGAACAACAAAAATCTGGATTTTTTCTCCATGTTTCATCCTTGGTCGTGAACTCATGCTCTTCTTTCAAGGCGCTTATTGAAACCACATTCAATCCATATAGTTGCTTTAGTTTGTTTTTATATTCTATAGTGTCATCAAAATGATAGCCAGTATCAATGAAGAATACGCTTTGCGCTTTGTTGGCTTCAGAAAACAGTTTTAGGAAAAATGCGGAAGTAGCTGCAAAAGAACTGGTAAGCATCACTTCGCTTAGGTCAAAATCATTGTAAAGCTCTTTGATTCTTTGTGTGGGTGAGAGCGGTTTGTACTTTATATTTAAAGCTAAAATATGCTCTTCTGTCAGTTGAATCGGTTTTATTTCAGATGCGCTTTCAAACATTATTCTTTCTTCTTAATTTTGAAATAGCATGCAAACTACTCTTTTGTTGTGAGGAACAAAAGTGTTTAATAAATTTTTAGGAATTTGATAAAAACCACCTATTCTTTTTGCTTTTTTGGCATCGGACCTCTTAAATGAATGATCAATCCGTTAAGAAAATTTCGTAAAATTTGATCACCACATTCCATATAATTAGGATGATCCTCATTTCTGAAGAAAGCACCCAATTCACTTTTTGAAATCCTAAAATCAACTAATTCTAGAATTTTTACGATTTCGTCGTCGCGAAGTTTTAAAGCAACCCGTAATTTTTTAAAGATGTCGTTGTTATTCATGTTGTACGTTGTTACGTTTTTCGATTTTGATTTATTATTAAGTTTTGCTTCTCGACAAGTTTCACTTGCTACCTTCAAACCAGATTTTCATTTGATTTTCGGTAATGCTCGAAGTGACAGAAGTTCTACTTTTCTTAATTCTTATTTCTTAATCCCTAATCCCTAATCCCTAATCCCTAATCCCTAATCCCTAATCCCTAATCCCTAATCCTAATCCTTAATCCCTAATTAACCATTGATATGCTTCAGGGAAATGAGCACTCCAAAAGGCTTCATTATGTTTACCGCCTTCCACGATGGTAATATTTATATGTTCTGGCTTTATACCCTTGCGTTGTAATAGAGACACCATTTTTTTAAGGTCAGGTACCATTTCTTCACTTTCCTCGGCTCCAACAAGGAAATAAATCCGCGAGCTTTCTGGGATGTCAGTTTGCTCGACCAATTTATAAATAGAATCATTAAACCAAAAAGATGGAGAGAACACGCCTGCATTGCCAAAGGTATCAGGATATTTGATAACGGCATAAAAAGATAGTAAGCCACCTAATGAAGAACCAAATATAGTTGTGTGTTGCGCATCTGGCAATGTTCTATAGGTTCTATCTATATATGGTTTCAAATTGTTTTTAATGAAATCAATATATACATCGCCTTTGCCGCCTCCATATGTTTCGTGGGGATAGGGTGTCAATTCATCAGTACGTCTTTCGTTGCCATGTTCAATGCCTACTATGATGGTTTCGTCCTGCGAAATAGAGTCTAAATATTCATCCACTTTCCATTCGCCTACATAAGATGTTTGAGCATCAAAAAGATTTTGTGCATCGTGCATATAAATGACAGAATACGCTTTTTCGGATTTTTCATAAGATTTAGGAATATATACCCAAATTTTCTTTGAGCTTTCCAATTGTGGCGCTTGGATATCAACTGTCACAACGTGTTGTGAAGCAGTGCTTTGTGCAAAAATCCGAATGCTTATTAGGCAAAATAATATTAAAATATAGTATCTTAACTGCATGATTTTTAGCGCTTAACGAATGATGAAAGTTAAATATTACCGATAAAATGCCATTAATTTTTCGACAAGTTACATTATATCAACGACAATAACATTTCAAAACTTATTAACTTTATCATATGAAATTAACACTCGCTCTATTATGATTAATCGTGTTGAAAAATTGAGTTTGCTGTCCGAGATGATAGCCTTCGCACAGACAGATGATAACCTGAAAACTATCGAATATAAATTTCTTCTTGGAGTCGCCAAGCAATTGGAGATATCTCAATCAGATTTTGATTACTTAATAAAATATCCTGTTAACTATGTGCATCTAAAAACACATAGCGAGCGCATCGTTCAATTCCATCGATTGGTGTTATTAATGAACCTTGAAAGTGAGATTACCAATAAAGAGCTAATAAAACTCCATAATTTCGGTTTACGCATGGGCTTAAGCCATGAATCTATCAGTAGAGTTTTAGATTTGATGGAAAGCTTTCCAAATAAAATAGTTCCTCCAGATTTCTTGATTGATATCTTTAAGATACAGTATAATTAGTTTTAAGTCGCAGTCGCAGTCGCAGTCGCAGTCGCAGTGGCAGTGGCAGTCACAGTCACAGTCACAGTCGCAGTCGCAGTCGCAGTCGCAGTGTGCAGTTTCTATTGTCTTAAATTTGTGAAACTTTGTTTTTCATTACGGCATTTCGTGAAAGCATTTTTTTAATTTTCGTAAATCGTAAATCGTAAACCGTAAATCGTAAATCGTAAACCAAATTATACCTTTAAATTTTCCAACTTCTCCTGATAACCTTTAATCTCATCTCGCAATTGTGCGGCAATGATAAAATCCAAAGCTTTCGCAGCTTGCTCCATTAATTTTCGTTTTTCTCGGATTTTCTTTTCTACTTCGGGTTTAGTGAGGTATTCACTTTCAGGTTCTGCAGCTTTCATTGCATCCAATGCATACCGATAGGTACTGACAGAATTCTTTGAAAGCGCATTATCCAAGCTTTTGTTCAATGCTGTGGGCGTTATATTATGTTTTGTATTGTAGGTAATTT
>JBBSLN010000053.1:0-9731 GCA_038255205.1 Flavobacteriales bacterium | reverse complement strand
CCTTAAATTGACCGAATTGCAAAAGATGGAGTGATTTTCAAGAATATTTCTTTGCGACTTTTTATAATGTGTCAACAGTGGGGTAGTAGTTTTGATAGGAAAACATAATCATGTAAACGGTCTTCGAATGTATGGCGACCAGTTTGTTGGAAGTCGAACGTTTTTAAAGATGCCCACCGGAATGTATGAATAGGAGAAGGAAAAACCAAGACTTCCGAGTTGGTCAAAATAATTATATAATGAAACCAATTAATTCCATAAGATTCTTGATAATTTTTTTAGTAACTTCGTGACTTATTAAATAATGAATCCATGTATGTCTGAATTGAATTGTTGAAGGACAAGAGTATTTCAAAAATTGGCGATATTATTACGATGAAGACAATCTAAATGATTAGATTGTCGACGACGAAAACTGAAGAAATGAATACATAATGTAATAATTATCTTTTGCATTTTTAAAAATTGAATGGTCAAAACCCAGATATAAATAAATTATTAACTAAAAATCAAGTAACATGAAAACAATTACATTATTGAGTGCCCTGTTGATAGGATCAATGGGATTTTCACAGGTTAATCCTGTCGATTTTGAACCTGGCGGCAATGGGGCCGATTGGACTTTCGTAGTCTTCGTAAATGCTGATAATCCACCACTTGAGATTGTTCCGAATGAAAGTGCTACTGGTGTAAACACTTCGGCCACCGTCGCAAAGTTTACCGCACGCCCAATAGGAGATAATCCTGATTCTCGCGATTTTGCCGGTTTATTTTCAGATAACATTGGTACATTTACCCTGAACGCTACCAACCAAATAGTGAAGGTTAAAGTTTACAAACCTGTCATTAGTGATTTCGGAATAAAATTCGAGGGTCAGAACGGAAATATAAATGAGTTGAAAGTTTCAAACACATTAATAAATCAATGGGAAGTATTGACTTTTGATTTCTCGGCATTCGTCGGAACTCCTCAAGGAACTAATATCAACAGAATTGTTTTATTCCCTGATTTTGCTAATAGAACCCAGGAAAATATCATCTTTTTTGATGACATCACTTTTTCTGCTACCTTGGGAGTTGAAGAATTTCAAAATGCTAATTTTAGAGTATATCCAAATCCATCGAAAAACGATTGGACAATTAAATCCGAAAATACAGTCATAACTTCTGTGGATTTAATGGATATCAATGGAAGGCAGGTGCTTTCAAGTCAGCCTAATACGTTTGAAATGACCATTGATACATCAAACATATCACAAGGAATTTATATTGCCAGAATCAGTTCTGATAAAGGAGTTGAAACTGTGAAATTAGTGAAACAATAATAAATTATAAACTAAGGGAAGGGGCGAATGTTGTTTACTTTCGTCCCAATTCCTCTCTTGGAAAGAGCGTATAAATTTTTGAGCAAGGATTTTCGAATTTTATACCCAAACAACTTCTAATAATTTTATCGCATAATAATTTATGCATAAAAAAACAACCTTTTCAATAACATTCATACTTCTCATTAGCTGGGTCAACGCTCAAGAGCTAACACTGATGTCCTATAACATCAAATTGGACTACCCAATAGAGGGAAAAAATAGTTGGGATAGCAGAAAGGATTGGATGATAGGTCAGATTAATTTTTATGAACCGGATGTATTTGGCGTTCAAGAAGCGATGCCTAATCAGATGAAGTACATGGATAGCACTATGACTGCATATAAATATGTGGGTGTTGGTCGTGATGATGGAAAAGATGAAGGAGAATATTCGGCCATTTTTTATGATAACAACAAATTAAAAATAATAACAAGTTCAACCTTTTGGCTGTCTCAAACACCAGATCAAGTGTCTATGGGATGGGATGCCGTTTGCAATCGGGTTTGTACTTTTGCGCTGTTTGAAGAGTTGAACAGTAAAGCACAGTTTTGGGTATTCAATACGCATTTTGACCATGTAGGAGAAGAAGCAAGAACGAATAGTGTCAAACTCATAATGGAAAAAATTAAAAGTCTTAATAAAAAAAATTATCCTGTTGTCTTAATGGGAGATTTCAATTTAGAGCCTGAAACAGAAAACATTCAATTAATAAAACTGGATATGTACGATTCCAGGGAGGTTTCTGAAGTTAAGCCATATGGTCCAGAAGGAACATTCAATGGTTTTCACTTTGAACAGTCTGTTACAAGACGAATCGATTATATCTTCGTGAGTAAAAACAATATTGAAGTCAAAAAATACGCAGTTCTGAGTGATAGCAAGGAACTTAAATACCCTTCCGATCATCTCCCTGTCTATGTAAAAATTAAGCTTACCAACTAATATTAATACTATTGGCAAAACTATTTATTTATTCATTATCGCCTCTGATTCGGCGCTTGGAGGCTTGTTTTTTGGATATGTTGCAATTCTTTTTGAGCAAATATTTCGAGTTAAGTGACGCAGTAAAAGGTTGGGTCGTCGGAAGTGCCCTTTTAGGTTGTTTTGCCGGTGCTATTATTGTTGGATTTTCGAGTATAAAAATAGGACGCAAATACTCGTTGATTATTTCTGCGTGTGATCTTGCTAGCCATCGATTTTTCCAAAATCAGTGACTTTTTTAGTATTTTAGGATTATTGGAGGTTCGGGCATAAGCATAGCATCGATGAAAGCTCCCATGTATATAGCCGAAATTTCTCCAAGTAATATCATAAGACGCATGGTGACATACTATCAACTCGCTATCGTAATAGGGTTTTCTGTCGTGTTTTTAGCCACCTATTTTATTGATAATAAGTTATTTGAAGCGGAAAATATTCAAATTAGTAGTAGGCGGAGGTTTTGGTCAGTATAGATACCCAGTGGATTGTTTCTGATATTATTGTTTTTATCTATGGGGTCAGTATATGAAGAATTGCTGTCAGAAATATTCCAAAATAGAATCCGTAGTGTATCAATTTCGGTGTCAGTTGCGACGCAATGGTTTGCAAATTATATTGTATCGTAGTCTTTTCCCATCGTGATGGGCAGCGAAATAAATAATAGTCCAACATGCAACGGCTCTTTGCCATATTTCATATTAATTTTCTTCAGTTTATTTATCATGTTAGTGACCTATATATTCATTCTGGTAACGAAAGGTAAAACGCTTGAGGAAATTGAAGGATTCTGGAAGAAATCAGAAATTTAATTAGGCGGTAATTTTAGGTAAATTTTTATTTAATTAGTATTATTGTTTCCTATACAATGCACCAATGCTTTTTTCTTTTGAATTCCGATTATCTTTTTTGATAATCTTGGCCTTGTTTTCGATTGAAAATAAAGCTCAAGAGCTTCCGCCTATTGAATATTATGATTCAAAGGAATATGGGGCAGAAAATCAGAATTGGTCTATTTCACAGTCAGAAGAACGGTATATCTACGTTGCCAATAACAAAGGCTTATTGGAATTCAATGGCGCAAAATGGCGATTGTATCCCTCTCCTAATGAATCCATTTTTAGATCTGTAAACGTTGTTGGAAACCGCGTCTATACCGGTTGTTACATGGATTTTGGCTATTGGCAACGCAATGAATTTGGTAACTTGGTCTACGCTTCGTTGTCGCAACAACTTAAGTTGCCCCTCATCGAAGACGAACAATTTTGGACAATCATTTCATTTGATGACTTTGTGCTCTTTCAATCGCTAAATAGAATTTACATATATAATTCCAAAGATAATTCCTATAAGATAATCAATTCAAATAATTCCATAACCAAAATTTTCGAGGTTAATGACGTCATTTATTACCATAGTTTGGATGAAGGTATTTATTACATTGAAAATGGAACTTCAAAATTGATATCAAATGACTTGATATTGAAAAATAATGTTATTGTTAACATGTTCGATGTCAAGGGTCAACTTCTCATTGAAACGCAAGAAAATGGATTTTACGTTTTAAAAGATGAGCAATTATCCCGTTGGAAGCATACTTCAGCTGACTTTGTCTCAAGCTTAAGCGTTTATAGCAGTATTCAATTGCGAAATGGAAATTTTGTGTTAGGTACGATTTCAAATGGTATGGTCTATTTAGATAAGGAAGGAAAATTTTTGTATCAAATAAATCAAACTAAAGGTTTAGGCAACAATACAGTTTTAACGCTTTTTGAGGATATTGAAAATAACATTTGGTTAGGACTTGACAATGGAATCAATGTGATTAATGTGAATTCTCCCTTTAGTATTTATGATGACGATAATGGAAAACTCGGCACGATATATACGTCAATCGTTTATGAGAATAATTTGTTTTTGGGTACCAATCAAGGATTATTCTATAAGGATATATCAAATAACGAGGAATTTGCCTTCGTAACAGGAACCAAAGGTCAGGTATGGTGTTTAGTTGAAGAAAGTGGCACCTTATTTTGTGGGCATCATAACGGTACGTTCATGATAAAAAACGGAAACGCTGAATTAATCGCAAATACACCCGGCACTTGGAACATCAAACCATACGCTTATAATCCAGATATTATATTGCAAGGTAATTATGCAGGGATAAATATACTCGAAAAACAAAATGGTTCTTGGAAATTCAGCAATAAGCTTGAAGGTTTTAATATCTCTACGAAGTTTTTTGAAATTCAAAATAAAAATAGAATTTTCGTCAGTCATGAGTATAAAGGCGTATTCGAATTGGAAGTCGATGACCAATTGACCCAGGTCAAAAACATCAAAAAGAGTTCAAATTTGGAAAAAGGGTTCAATTCTAGTTTGACAAAATACAATGGCCAAATTCTCTACAGTTCCGAAGATGGCGTTTTTGTGTATAGCGAAAAGGATAAAACATTTTATAAGGACAGCCTGATAAGTAGTTTGCTCAGATCAGATACATATACTTCGGGTAAATTAATACCTCAAAGTGATCGTGGGAAACTCTGGGGCTTTTCATCTAAAAATTTGAGTTATTTGACCCCTGGAAAAATGAGCGTCATACCTAATATTACCTACATTCCTTTTCCACAATCTTTTAGAAAGGAGATGTCAGGGTATGAAACTATAAGTTATTTGGACGCGAATAAATATCTTCTTGGAACTTCGACTGGTTACGTATTGATTGATCTTGACAGACTCCACCAGAAATCATATACTATTTCTATCAACACTATAAACAGCTATTCAGTTGAAGGTAATGCGAAATTTGTAGAGAGAGAGACCTTGGCCGATTTCAATAACAAGCAGAATAATATAGAATTCTCATATAGCTTACCCGAATTTGACAAATACCTAGATGCAGAATACCAATATCAATTAATTGGATATTATGACAATTGGAGTAGCTGGACTACAACACCATCTGTTTTATTTAAAAATTTACCTTATGGTAATTACACATTTAACGTAAGGGGACGATTGGGCAGCTCCCTTACAGAAAATACTGCCAACTTTAAATTTAAGATTCAAAAACCATGGTACTTGACTAATCTATTGTTAGCCATATATATACTGTCTGTAATATTGTTTTCAATTTTTATGCACATGGCATATCGCAGATATTATAAAAAACAAAGGAAGGTCTTACTTGATAAAAACCGGCGCGATTTGGAGCTAAAGCAACTCGAGATCGAGCAGCAGCTGATGCAAGTGGAAAATGAAAAATTACAGCAGGATATTGAGAATAAGAACAGGGAATTGGCCATATCGACAATGAGTCTTATAAAGAAGAATGAATTTTTAAATACCGTTAAGGAAGAACTCAAAAACACAAGCGAAACGGGCTCACTTAAGCCAGTTATCAAGTTTATAGATAAGAACCTAAACAACACAGACGATTGGAAATTCTTCCAGGAAGCCTTTAACAATGCTGATAAAGACTTTCTAAAGAAAGTAAAATCCATTCATCCCTCATTGACCCCGAACGATTTGAAGCTATGCGCCTACTTAAGGTTGAATCTGTCATCGAAAGAAATAGCTCCCCTTCTTAATATATCCCCTAAAAGCGTGGAAGTAAAACGCTATCGTTTGCGAAAAAAAATGGATTTAGCGCATGATTATAGCTTAACAAGCTATATTCTGGAAATCTAATACCGCTACAATTTCAAAGTACAACCAAACATTACCACTACAAAACCATATTTTCAGGTAGCTACATCGAGGTAATTATAGGTTTTGGATTGGTTATATATCGTTTATTTTTAGTTCAATATTGATAAAATCGCAATTTTTTAAATGTTTTTTTACGATGTATAATAATTGTAGTGTATCATATTATGAATTTGTTCACATAAACTTTTAAGTTTGGGCAACAAAGATTCGAAAATTATGATAGCAAAAATTTTACGTGTACTATTACTACTTATTACGTCCATAACATTTGGTCAGAATGTTACCGTTAGTGGTAATGTAAAAGATAATGTGTCTAACCAACCTTTACCTGGAGTCAATATTATCATTAAAAACACCGCTAGAGGTGTAACTACAGATTTCGATGGAAATTACACAATTACTGACATACCACTAAACTCTGTTTTAGTGTTTTCTTATGTTGGGTTTGTAAACCAGGAAATAGTTGTAAAAAATTCTAATCCCATAAATGTTACCTTGAGTGAAGATTCGCAAGCACTAGATGAAATCGTGGTTATTGGTTATGGATCACAAAAGAAACGTGATCTTACTGGGTCCGTGGGTATAGTTAGTTCTCAAACTTTAGATGAAATTAAACCCATTAAAGTTGAACAAGCACTACAAGGCACAGTATCAGGAGTTAACGTAACGACACAGTCAGGCGCTCCGGGAGCTGGGTTGGATATCCGTATTAGGGGTGTGGCTACTAATGGGGTTAATGGACCCACCGTAATTATTGATGGTTATGTAGGCGATTTAAGTATATTAAATCCAAATGATATTGAGACCATTACCGTCTTAAAGGATGCGCAGGCTGCTATTTATGGAACTATTGGTGCAAATGGAATTGTATTGATAACTACTAAAAGTGGTAAGCAAAATCAAAAACCAAAAATTTCATATAACACTTATGTTGGTTTCCAAGAGGCAAGTAGAAAATTATCATTACTTAATGCAACAGAATATGCTTTAATATTGAATGAAAGTTATGCATCTACAGGTCTTCCACTACCATATCCCAATGTTTCGGGATTAGGTCGCGGAACCGATTGGCAAGATGAGGTCTTAAACGAATCTGTGCCGTTGATAAGCCACGATATCAGTGTTATTGGTGGTTCCGAAAAAATCAAATATACTTTTAGTGGTTCTCACTTATATCAACAGGGAGTTATAGCTCCTAAAAAGTCAGATTTTAGACGAAATACGGCAAGAGTATCCTTGTCCGCAGAGTTGTCCTCTAAAATCAATGTGAATGCAAATGCCATTTATACATATATAGATAGAGATGCTATCAACGAAAATGGTCTTGGATCTGTGCTATTTAATGCTCTCAACCTTCCGTCAACGCTCACTCCACGTGATTCAAATGGCGATTTTACATTGGCGCCAACCACTGGTTTGGGCATAGAAATCATTAATCCGTTGGCTCAAATAAACAACACATTTAATGATTATGATCTAAAAAAGCTGAATGGTACTGTTGGAATGGATTATAAAATCTTGGAAAGCCTTAAGCTAACGGGTCGTATAGGATTTAATACGTCAAATAGTGAAGGAAAGTCCTTTTCAAAAGAAGTGAATTATGGTGGCAAAGTGTTTGACGTTGCTCGAAGTAGTGTCTCTCAAAATGCGATAAATGATAATGATTATTCCTTGGATATCTTTTTGAACTACGATAAAAAATTTAATGACATACATAATGTAGATTTTCTGCTTGGAACCACGGTATTCAAACAATTTGGTAATGGCTTGTTTGCTACAGGTTTTGATGTTCCAAATAATGATTGGGGATTTGCAGATATTTCGTTAGCCCAAGGAACCAGTGATGGAAGAGATGTAGGGTCCTATGCCTATGATGAAAGACGCCTATCTTATTTCGGTAGATTGCAGTATGATTATAAAGGTAAATATCTTTTATCAGCAATGTTACGAAGAGATTCTTCCACTAAATTTGGGCCTGGCAATAAAGTAGGTTATTTCCCATCTGCCACCTTAGGCTGGATAGTATCTGATGAAACTTTTTTCGGAGAGCCTGAAGTAGTGAACTTTTTTAAGATTAGAGCAAGTTATGGTCTTTTAGGTAATGACCAAATTGGCAATAATTTATATTTGGGACTTTTAAATGGAGAAGCAACTTATGTATTTGATGGTACACTTATAAATGGAACGGCGATTGGCGTACTGCCAAATCCGGATTTACAATGGGAAGAAGCTAAAAAGTTTGACGTCGGAATGGATTTTAAATTGTTCAATAATAAAGTTGATATAACCGCCGATTATTTTATCGATACAAGAGATAACTTACTAATTAGCAATATCCCAGTATCTGGAATTTTGGGAACTTCTGCTCCTGGAGGAGGTTCTCCAACAGTCAATGCTGGTTCAGTTGAGAATAGAGGTTTCGAATTTGCCATTGGATACCAAGATACTGTTAGTGATAACTTCAAGTTCAATATAAACTACAACGTCACTACTTTAAAGAATGAAGTTTTAGAGGTAAATAACAGTACAGGTTTTTTAGAAGGTGGAAGTTTTGGTGTTGGGCAACCAGCTCCTTCAAGAATGGAAGTAGGGCTACCTATAGGATATTTTTATGGCTATCAAACGGATGGAATTTTTCAGAATCAGGCGGAAGTCAATGCGCATCCTTCACAAATAGCACTCGGCGCAAATGCTGCTCCTGGTGATATTAGATTTGTTGATGTTAATGGTGATGGGGTTTTAAACGCTAATGATAGAACGAATATTGGTAATCCGATCCCAGAGGTCACAATGGGCCTAAATTTGAATCTTAATTATAAAAACCTCGATTTTGTTGCATATGCATTTGCATCTTTAGGAAATGATATGGTAAGGAACTATGAAAGAACATTGTCAGATGTGAATCGATTGAATTATGTATTAGATCGTTGGACGGGTGAGGGGACAAGTAACACTGTACCGCGTGTTACTACAGCTGCAACGTCTAATAATGTATTTTCTGATTATTTTGTTGAGGATGCATCCTACGTCAGAATTCAAAATATTCAGTTGGGATATACTTTGCCTCAACCTTTTTTGGACAAGGCAGGTTTTACCAAAATTAGATTATATACCGGAGTCAATAATTTGTATACTTTCACAAAATATAGAGGTTATGATCCAGGCGCATCTAATGGCGCTCCGATTGGCGGTGGTATCGATTTTGGATTCTACCCAATACCTAGAACTTATATAGTTGGCCTTAATGTTAATTTTTAAACTATGAAAAACATGAAAAAAAATAAATTTGCTAAATATTTTCTACTTGCAACCTTTTTAGCATTTAGTGTAGGCTGTTCTGATAATTTTATAGAGAGAGATCCTGTATATTCAATTGATTCAGAAAACTATTTCAATTCCGAAGATGATTATTATAATGCACTCATAGGGGCTTATGACATTTTGCAATCTACCTATTTGAATGCCATATTGGGTGAAATAGCATCAGATAATACTCTTTGCGGTGGAGAAAGTGCTACGGACGTAATTGGTTGGCAACAAATAGATGATATGATTCACACCCCAGTCAATACGGAATTAAACAAGCTTTGGGGTTTTATGTTTGCTGGTGTTAATCGTGCAAATTATATTCTTGAATTTCAAGATAAGACTGATTTTGAAGGTAAAAATAT
>JBBSLN010000052.1:0-9732 GCA_038255205.1 Flavobacteriales bacterium | reverse complement strand
TAGGCAGCCAACTGATACCTGCTGTTCCTGTAAAGGCACCCGCATTTATTTTTGTCGTTTCAAATGGCAAGTTGACGTATTGGTTGTTTTCTGCAAAATCCGCATTGACCATCACCTGATTGTAACGAACTCCAGTTTGTAAAATAAACTTTGGGTTTGGCTTATACTTTAAGCTTGTGTACCCTGCGACGGATTGCCAATCGGAACCATCAGGATATCGTGAGACGGTGGGAATGGATTGTCCAGTGCTCACATTTTCCTCATCACCAGTCGATGTCACTTTGTTATAGACGTATTCTGCGCCATAGAACAATTCTGTTTTGGGCCCCAATTGTTTTTCAAAATCAATGTTTGTCGAAATAGCATCCACTGCTTCTTCCCGTATGTTGCGAATATCCTTTCCGAACTCGCGATCCATCCGGCTTTCCTTAAAATTCTGATAGGCCACGGTTGCTTGAATCTTTTCGTAAAAACTGGAATTACTGCTCAATTTGGTCAATTGTAGATTTCCCATAAACCAGCTTTGTGGCCCGTAATTCCATTCCGCTGAACGCAAGTTGTTGCCTCTATAGCGAATCAATCGATCATATCTGGGATAATCGGATGTGGTTGTATAGTATAATCCCAAATCAAAGCTCAAATCATCGGAAGATTCATAGCGCGCTTTTTGCATAAAGTTGATTTGGTCATATCCTGTCGGTACTTGCACCAATGGGTTTGGGTTGGTCACCACAGTATCCACGCCATCAATCACAGCCACATATTCTGGACGGATATAATCTTCTGGCCCATGGCTTCCCATCCGTAAATCATCGAAATCAGTATAGCTGACACTAGAAAAAAACGCCCACTTTTTCAATCCAAAATTCAAATCAATGTGTCCTGTTTTTTCATTGCTCGCAGAGGCATAGCGAACCAATGCATTTGCTTTAAAAAACAGGGAGTCTGAATACGACAATTGAGGCTTTTGGGTATAGAAACTCATGACACCACCTATGGCATCACTACCATAAACAACCGAGCCGGCACCGAGCGTAACTTCTGTATTTTGAATGGTGAAAGGGTCTATCGAAATCACATTTTGTATATTTCCTCCTCTAAAAATGGCGTTATTCATTCGTACACCATCGACAGTTATCAACAGACGGTTTGTCGAGAACCCTCTTATCATTGGGCTTCCGCCTCCCATTTGGCTTTTTTGGATATAAATATTCCCTGTACTTTCCAATAAATCTGCACTGGTTTGAGGATTTGTGAAGGCTATTTCCTTGGCACTCACATTCATTATCTTTTGTGGAATATCACGTTTATTCTGTTCGAACTTTGACGCTGAAACCACCACTTCATCAAGGCCTTCTATTTTAGAAACCATGGTGACTACACGATTGTTTTTTTCAATTTGGGATTTGGCCAATACAATCTTTATATGAAAAAGATGTTGAAAATAAATGGATTCAGTTGGTGAAAATTTATCCAGATTCACCATCCCATCGATGTCGGAGGTTAGTAAAATTGATTTTTTTTCATTGAAAACTGCCACTCCAGGAATCGGAAGATTTGTTTCCTTCTCAACAATTTTCACTTTCTGTGCCAAAAGCGATGCGGAGAAAAGAAGGCAGATGCCTATTAATATATAATATTTCATAACTAATCTTAGATGGTCTTTAATTAAATACTTGGTTAAAAATAGCCATGGATTTAGGTTTCTTAAAATCACCAAGGTGCAGTTCAAAGTACAGCAAAAGCATAGTCAAGAACGATTGTCGCTCCTTTGAATTTAATTTTACAGTTGTTAGGTCATCAAAATTTATGCCTAAGAGCTGTTTCAAAACCGTTAAATTTTCATCTGAAACAGTATATAAATCCTGTGGTTTTAATTCAAATGCTCCAGTGCTCAAATTAAAGTAGGGATTGTCAATGGCTGAAAGGTTCGGATAGAATCCAAGATGCTTCGTTAGGTTGAGCAAAAACAGTAAGTGAAAATTTGCAAAGTCATTTTGATCATCCAGCCAGTCAAGTGAGCCAGCTAAATACGCATATAAATAGTCATTCTGTTCTTCCTCTTTTAACACAGATGACAACACTTCCGACAGGAACATCACAATGGCACTTTTGAGTATATTGGTGTGCAGGCTTTTATAGACGACATTCAATTTTACATCCCCTATAAATTGTAGTGATTGATTGGCTTTATAGTTTTCTTCGATTTGCAATTGTGACAACGGCTGAAAATAAGCAGTTTTAGCACTTCCCTTCTTACTCTTCAAAACACCTCGCAATAAATAGCTTACCACGCCTCTTTGACTGGTATAGCATTTGACAATAAGATCGTTATCACGATACTTCAATTTTGAAAGTACAATGCCATTGGTTTTAATTAACATGTGTGCATTGTTTAGAAATCTATCGGACGATCAATAATTTTAAGATTTTCGTTTCGAAGGAATCCAAATCATTGATTAAGATGAGATACACACCTGAGGCCACGATATTGTTACCAAGATTTCTCCCATTCCAAATGGCTGTGCCTCCATCGATGGCAAAATTGTAACCTGTCCTTGAAGAGCGTAGATTTACACGAGATTGTGCCTCCGCAACCAAATTACCCTCTATGTCCGTTATCTTTACATTGACATTTTCAGTCAAACCTTTAATTTTTACACCATTATTAATGTCGTTTAAATCGGATGAACCAAGTATATTATATTCCGGTCGTACAGGGTTAGGATATACAAATGCATCGGAAAGCGCGTCTTCGGGTTCAGAGCCTCCTGATGAAAAGCATACCAAACCTTTACTGGTACCGATACATACCTTTCCGCTTTTAGAATCGATGGAAATATCCCTAACTTGATTAGACGGCAAAGGTGAATTTTCTGTTGTAAAATGGTAAATGGTTTCTTGTCCATCAGGTGAAAAATAAAACACCCCGGAGTCATTAGTCCCAATCCATTTGTTATTAGAGCCATCCACTTTTATGTCTGATATAAACTGCAGAGACAGCAATTCTTTAGGAACTCCTTCCTCGATAATCACTATCTCACTGGCACGAGGGTTTGGATCTGTTAAAAACCCAGATGTATTGTACAACACTCTCAATCCGCGATACGTACCTATCCACAATTGATTTCTGTTATCTATTGCCAACGATTTTACAGCCGTCGTAGGCATATTCTGGTCATCGTTGAATAATCTTTTTATTTTAGTCTCTCCACCATTTTCGTTATATGCGATTACCCCGTTCTTTAAGCTTGCCGTCCATTTTGTGCCAGTGTTATCAATGACCAAATCCCCGAAACCGCCTTCATCACGGTCGGGATCAGGAATGAGCGATTGAAAACTATAGGATTGCCATTGCTGAGAGGATGGGTCGTAAGATTTTAAGGGTCTGTTAATTTTACTGGTAATCGTCCAAAGCAAACCTGTTCTATCAAATTCAGAACCACTCACTCGTATATCTATATAATTTGGATCAGGAGCCACAAAGGACTCAAGCCCACTATTGGTTTGATTGTATAGGATGGTTGGTTCTCCGTTATTGAACTCCAATAAACCATTGAAAAAAGAACTAACAAATACCTGTTGCGGATTGAATGGATTGACAGCGATATTTGTGAGATTCTGAGCAGACAACAAACTGCTGAAAGGGGTATTCAACCACTGTTCATCCACAAAATGACTTATTCCATAACTTTGGAGTGGATACGCATTATAATTGACATCATAATCTCCGTACGTTACCCATATTTCATTGTTACTGGCATCGATTTTAAAGATATCATTTCTCAATATTCCATCAGGTCTAATAACTGTGAATTGCTGTGGATTAGATAGCTCAGTTCTTAATACCCCAAAACTGTTCGTACCGATAAATATACTCCTTTCTGTTATTGTGGCGCTGGTAAATTGAGTGTTATAGTCTGCATTCGTTGAAGCTGTTGCGAGGATATTAAAATTGCTACTGTAAACAAAAGATTTAGTTTGCGTTGTAACTACCAGACTTCCATTTACAGATCGCATGTCCAATGGAGCTTCGCTATATGTGAAAACCGGATTAAAATTATCATTGACAATCTCATAGATCACATTATTCGATTTTATGGCATAAAGCTTATCTTCAACGGTTTCAACCGCTAAAAAATCACCATTATTAAGTGTTTGCCACTGTTGATAATCTATAATGTTCGGATTATTGATGGCCGCTTTTTTAACCGCATTGCCGTTCATACATGCAGCATAAATAAATTCGCCAAAAATGGTGGTTTGCTTTACACTGATTTGACTACCTCCGTTGCCTATAAAATAGGTGTCTCCAAATTCCAAACGCTGCAAATCATATACCGAAATACCATAATCTGTTGACACATAAAGAAATCCATTTGATTCATTAAAATGATTGATAAGCCTTTTATCAGGCGGGATAGTCTCTTTTTGAAGAATATCCACTACAGAAAGAATAGAACCATCGGATTCAAAATACAATTCGATAAGTCCGTTTTTATACCCTATAACTAATGTCTGATATTCCGAGCTGTAATGAATTGTCGTAATTGTTTCACCTGATAATCCATTAATAGTTGTGATGGTTTGCAATTCATTGGTTGTTAAGTCATAACTAAAAAGTGCGTTTTCTGATGCTGCATATATTATAGTTTCACTTTGGGTAACATCCTTAATGTCATAATATGAAAAATGGCCTTCCCAAAGCGACGAAAAATCTTGGGAATGACCGACAGTAGTAGTAATTAAAATAATAAGTAATGTAATTTTTTTCAACATTGAATACGTAATATTGGCCAAAGATATTTATTACTAACGAGAAATTATAACTAATCATATATACTTCAATAAAAAAGCTCCCATAATGATGCATTACGGGAGCTTCTCTATACTTTTCAAAAATAATTAGACGACCCCTTGTGCCAACATTGCATCAGCCACTTTAACGAAGCCAGCGATATTTGCACCTTTTACATAATCAACATAACCATTTTTTTCAGAACCATATTTCACGCATGAATCATGAATATCATTCATTATTGTATGCAATTTTTCGTCCACTTCTTCTCTTGACCAATTAAGACGAAGCGAATTTTGGCTCATCTCTAAACCAGAAGTAGCTACGCCTCCAGCATTGGAAGCTTTACCTGGCGAGAAGAGTACTTTCGCCTTTTGGAATGCTGTAATGGCTTCTGGAGTTGTGGGCATGTTGGCACCTTCTGCAACTACAATAACTTTATTTTTTATCAAAGTATTCGCTTCTTTCTCGTTCAACTCGTTTTGAGTTGCGCAAGGCAAGGCAATATCACATTTTACAGACCAGGGACGTTCACCATCATGATACGTGGCAGATTTGTATGTTTTGACATAATCACTGATTCTTCCACGCTTTACATTTTTGATGTCCATAATTTTTGCCAATTTTTTGGCGTCAATACCATCTTTATCATATATATATCCTCCAGAATCAGACATCGTCAATACTTTTCCTCCTAGTTCATGTGCTTTTTCGCAGGCATATTGTGCTACGTTGCCAGAGCCAGAAATGACTACTGTTTTACCTTTGATAGAATCGCCTTTTGTAGCCAACATATTTTTAGCAAAATAGACACATCCATAACCCGTAGCTTCAGGACGAATTAAAGAACCTCCATAGGAAATCCCTTTTCCTGTAAACACGCCTGTAAACTCGTTGCGCAATTTTTTGTATTGACCAAACATATATCCTATCTCACGACCTCCAACTCCTATATCTCCAGCAGGAACATCTGTATTAGCACCGATATGACGAAATAATTCATTCATGAATGACTGGCAGAATTTCATAACTTCATTGTCACTCTTTCCTTTTGGATCAAAATCTGAACCTCCTTTACCGCCACCCATAGGAAGCGTGGTCAACGAATTTTTAAACGTTTGTTCAAAGCCTAAAAACTTAAGAATACTTAAGTTGACCGTTGGATGGAAACGCAAACCACCTTTATAAGGTCCTATTGCGGAATTAAATTCAATTCTAAAACCCCTATTAACCTGTGTATTACCCTTATCATCTAGCCAAGGAACTCTAAAAATGATGGTGCGTTCTGGCTCTACCATGCGCTCCAATAACATCTTCCCTTTATATTTTGGATTCTCCTCAATAAAAGGAATCACGGCTTCTGCAACTTCATGAACTGCTTGTAAAAATTCAGTTTCATGTCCATTGGTTTTTTTGACAAGGTCTAAAAAAGCGTCAATTTGTTTTTTCATTTATACTAAGTTTAAGTCTAAAATTTATGCATTTTGCAATGCAAAGATACATTATCTTTAAAATTTACATATATTTTTTTTGTTATTCTCATCTTAAACTTGAATGACTGCGGATACATCAATGAAAACAATAAAAAGTTTCCAAACATCACGTTACCATTGTTTTATTTGGTAGTTATCCGAGTTTTCATATATTTGCTAACATCATTGCCTCAATTAAACATAGCCCTATGACGCTTAATTTTAAACAGTTAACTTTTATATCAATCGTTTTGTTTGGTATAAATACTGCATTTGCACAATTAGGCTTTTCTCATGAAATAGGTGTCATTGTAGGTCCTGTGGCATTTCAGTCTGATTTTGGGGTTCGCCATGATTTTGAGACCAATGCGGGAAATACTGGTATCGGTATTGGGCTTATTCACTATATCAATTTCTCTTACCGAGCTGATTGTAATTGTTATTCCACAGATACGTATTTTAATGATCACTTCAAATTACGAAGTGAGATTTCTTATAACACGACTCGATTAGATCATTTTGGTGAGTGGGTAGATAGACCAAGTCCTAGATATGACAATTTAAGGTCACATTCTGGCAGTGCCAATAATCTAGATATCGGAATGTCATTAGAATTTTTCCCCTATAGTATTAGGGCATTCTCTGCCACTCGATATTCTTTTGCACCTTTTGTAAGTCTTGGCCCGCGGTTTACCACTTACAACCCAAAAGCAAGCACAAGCAATCCGGAAGGCACCATATTCGATTCTTATAATTTATTCCCGGGTTGGGTCCCGCAAGCAGGAGAACGATATCCTGTAAATACTGATGGTGGAACGACCTGGTCTGTCGCTGGTAGTATCGGGACTCGGTACAAGCTTACAATACTGTCAGATTTAATGGTCGATTTGAGATGGCAATATTATTTTAGTAATTGGATTGATGGCCTCGACCATCGTTTACCATCTGACAAAGTCAAAGATTGGTTGGTTTGGCTTAACTTTGGATACATTTATTATTTAGATTAGAAACAAACATTAGATACACAAAAGACCTAAAACTTTTAATAGTTTTAGGTCTTTTGTGTATAAACATTTAGGATTGAAATTATCCGATGGCCTGTTTTAAATCTTCGATTAAATCAGCTTCATCTTCGATACCGACACTCAATCGAATCAACGAATCTACAACACCCGTTTTTTCACGCTCTTCTTTCGGGATACTCGCGTGCGTCATACTTGCAGGATGACCCGCTAATGATTCAACACCGCCAAGTGACTCCGCTAAAGTGAAAATCTTAAGATTTTCAACAATCTTAATCGCTTCTTCGTAATTGTTTCCTTTGGTAGTGAATGAAATCATCCCTCCAAAATCCTTCATTTGTGATTTCGCGATATCGTGATTAGGATGGTTTTTAAAACCAGGCCAGTATACTTTCTCGATTTTCGGGTGAGTAGCCAAATATTGAGCAACTGCTTTACCGTTCTCGCAATGGCGCTGCATACGAATATGAAGTGTTTTGATTCCTCTCAAGACCAAGAAACTATCCATTGGCCCGCAAATGGCTCCACTTGCATTCTGGATGAAATATAATCTATCAGCCAAGTCTTTATCCTTTACAACCAATGCACCCATGACAACATCACTATGACCTCCAAGATATTTTGTTGCAGAATGCATTACGATATCAGCACCTAATTCAATGGGCTGTTGCAAATACGGTGTTGCAAACGTATTATCAACCGCTAACAGCAACTTATGTTTTTTGGCTATATCAGAAGTCGCTTTAATATCGATAATATTCATCATTGGATTTGTTGGCGTTTCCACCCAAATCAACTTGGTGTTTTTATTGACATATTTCTCGATATTGGCAACATTTTCCATTCCGATAAAATGAAATTTGATGCCAAATCCCTCAAATATTTTGGTAAACAGACGATAAGTCCCTCCGTACAAATCATTGGTAGAAATCACTTCGTCTCCAGGTTGTAGTAATTTTATAACAGCGTCAATCGCAGCTAATCCAGAACCAAATGCCAATCCGTAGTTTCCATTTTCGATACTTGCAAGTGAATTTTCCAACGCCGTACGCGTAGGATTTTGACTTCTGGAATACTCATACCCTTTATGTCCTCCGGGCGTGGATTGTGCATAGGTTGATGTTTGATATATAGGCGGCATAACTGCTCCATAAGCTTTATCAGGTTCTTGTCCGCCGTGAATTGTTTTCGTGTTAAATTTCATTTATATAGGTTATTGATTATTCTGACGGAATTAAGAAAAAACAGATTACTTTTGCCCTTACAAAACCGTCATTTTTATTAAGTTTAACAAATTTAGGCTTTAATTGGAAGGTTACAAAAGGAACTCATATCTTTAATCAATGTTTAACAAATTCATCACCAGCTTAAAAAAAATCAGTTTGTTTTTGAGTGTTTCTATCGTATTTTTTTCTTGCGAAGAGGAACATTCTGTTCACTTTACCGAAACGACTGTCGAAAAAACCGAAAATGCCAAAATAAATATTACCTATCCTAAAGCAGAAGGCAGTGAAACGATTGCGAAACGCATCAATCATACCATAGAGAACTTTTTGGCAAATGAGATTAATATGAGCGAAAAGAGGGACAAAGACCTCTCTTTAGCCGATGCCATAAAAGGTTTTGACGATGAGTATAAATCCTTTAAGCAAGATTTTAGCGATTCCACCCAAGAATGGGAAGCATTGATTGAAAGCGAAGTTAATTATGAATCCGAAACTATTATCTGTATCGCGGTGAATTCCTATTTAGATACCGGAGGCGCTCATGGAAACAGCCATGTGACGTTTTTAAATTTCAACAAGAAATCGGGGGAACTTTTAGCAATGACCGATATTATCAAGGATGAAGAAGCCTTCAAAAAATTAGCCATTCCTTATTTTGAAAAAGCAACGAAACCACTTTCAAATGATCAAGATGTTCAGGATATGTTTTTCGGAGAGGCTTTCCAACTTCCAGAAAACATTGGGTTTAATGCTAAAGGTGTGATTTTATTGTACAATATCTATGAAATCGCTTCCTACGCTCAAGGCATAACAGAATTTACAATTCCCTACGATGAGGCAAAACCATTTCTTAAAATCGAGTTATAAAGATTTTGTAAATCGTCTTACCACAGGCTCAACGGTTAGCCCTTGGCCTATAATTGAAAAGACTACAATAATATAAGTAACCACTAAAAACAATTCTCTGTGCATGTCTTGAGTTAAACTCAGTGCCAATGCAATGGAAATTCCGCCTCGCAATCCTCCCCAGGTCATAATAAGAGTCGTTTTTGGGACAAAATCCAGTTTTTTTGCAAAGAATTTTATAGGCAACCATAATGATGCATATCTGCTCATAAGCACCAATGGAATCGCTATTAGCCCTGCAAGAATATAGCTCGTGTCAAAAGTGAGAATCAACATTTCCATTCCAATAAGTATAAATAAAATGGTAT
>JBBSLN010000051.1:0-9922 GCA_038255205.1 Flavobacteriales bacterium | reverse complement strand
TACAATGGTGGCGGACAAAATGCTTTGATTGACGGTATTAAAGGCACAAAAGATTTTAGGACAGGTTCTTGGCAAGGGTATCAGGATAAGGATGTGGTTGCGATTATGAATTTGGGAGTTGAAAAATCGGTTTCAAATGTCAGTGTTAACTTCTTACGAGACCAACGCTCCTGGATATTTTATCCGACTGAAGTGTTATGCTATACTTCAAACGACAATCAAAATTATCAGTTAGTATCAAGCCAAAAAATTGATGCTACAAAAAAATCTGAAGAGACAACTATCAAAACCATTCTGTTCGATTTAAAAAACACAAATGTTCAATACGTAAAAATTGTCGCAAAGAAATTGGGTAAGTTACCGAAGTGGCATTTAGGTTATCCATCTGATGGGCGCAGTTGGATTTTTGTGGATGAAATCAGCGTAAAAGTAGGCAGTATGCAGTCTGCAGTTGGCAGTCAGTAACCGTGAGAAACTCGACGTGCAAGGTCTCAAAGACCTTGTAGGTCTACAATTTGAAGACCTGATTGTCATATAAAAAAAACGATAAGGTTTAAATATCAGAACACCTACAAGGTTTTTAAAACCTTGCAGGAGAATTAAAAAATTATTCGTGTACCTACCTGTCGGCAGACAGGTTCGTGGCAAAAAAACTTTAAATATTGAACCTTAAATTTTAAATAATGAATCAACAGAAATCTTATCGCTCCTCCTTCATATTGCTAACTACCTTGTTTTTCCTTTGGGGATTCATTACTGTGTTAGTTGATTCATTAATTCCGAGGCTACGAGAATTATTTACGCTCTCTTATTTTCAAGCGGGATTGGTTCAATTTGCGTTCTTTGGAGCTTATTTTGTACTGTCAATTCCTGCTAGTTATATCCTTTCAAAAATCGGTTATAAAAAAGGGATTATTCTTGGGTTGTGTACCATGGCATTGGGATGTTTGTTGTTTTACCCTGCGGCATCCTTTCGTGAATTTGGGATATTTATGTTGGCCTATTTTATTTTGGCTGGAGGCATGACCATTTTGCAAGTGGCTGCCAATCCGTATGTTGCTGTTTTGGGAACTGAAGATGGTGCTTCGAGCCGATTAAATTTGTCTCAAGCTTTTAACTCTTTGGGAACTGCCATTGCGCCTGCCGTTGGAGCCTTATTTATTTTAAGTGATAAAATAAAAACGGAGGTCGAAATCAATACGTTGGTCGGTGTCGCAAAAGATAATTATTTAGCCTCAGAAGCTGCTGCAGTGCAAAGACCATTCGTGGGGCTTGCGATTTTTATTTTCATCATTGCTGGCATTTTCTTCTTTGCGAAACTCCCAAAACTTATTAATGAAGGCACTGTCGGAACTTATGCCGATGCACTCAAAAACAAAAACTTGATGTTAGGTGTGTTGGGCATTTTCGTTTACGTGGGAGCCGAAGTTGCCATCGGAAGTTATTTAGTAAATTATTTTTTAGACATGAATTTGGTGCCTTTAATACGGGAAAGCCCAACGATGATGAGCATCGCAAATACGGTCGCAATGGTCTTCAACAAATCGCTGGAAGGAGCGGATGATAAAGCACTGCTGGGAATCTTCGTCATCTTTTATTGGTCTGGCGCGATGATAGGACGTTTTGTAGGTTCTTACCTGACCAGAATTATCAAACCTGGAACTGTTTTGGGACTATTCGCCACCTTGGCCATTACATTAATTATAATTTCAATGAATACAAACGGTTACGCAGCCATGTGGAGTATTTTAGCGGTTGGGTTGTTCAATTCCATTATGTTCCCGACAATTTTCACATTGGCAATCGATGGTTTGGGAGCATTAAAACCAAAAGCATCCGGATTGTTATGTACAGCTATTTTTGGTGGGGCCATCATATCTCCTGTGTACGGACTGTTGACAGATAACATTGGATTTAAAATGGCATTCATTTTCATCATTATATGTTATGGCTATATTTTGTGGTATGGCTATAAAAATTCCAAAAAAGTAGTCGTTATATGAAATGTGTTGAACCCAAATTTTGGAATTCAGTTAAAATGTTGATGGGAAATTCCATCTGTCCTCCAATACAATATTTATTAACAGATGAAGCGTAGAAACTTTTTAAAAAATGCATCACTTACGGGCGTAGGTATAGCAGTTGGGAGCACGCTCTTAAATTGTGATGAGAAATACCTAAAGAAATCAACCGAGGACAAATCAGTCATTGCTCCGCCAAAAGGTTCCTTGCCGTTGGTCATCGCAACTTGGGACGTCAAAAACGCCACAGCAAAAGCTTGGCAAGTTCTGCAGGCAGGCGGAAACGCTTTGGATGCCGTGGAACAAGGCTGCAGAATCGAAGAAGCGGATGAAACAGGTCAAACCGTTGGTAAAGGTGGTTTGCCAGATAGAGATGGCAATGTTACGCTCGATGCCTGCGTCATGGACAAACATGGAAATTGTGGTTCAGTCGTTTATCTTCAAAATATTGTTCATGCAGTTTCTGTGGCGAGAAAAGTGATGGAAGAAACACCCCATGTCATGCTCGCTGGAAAAGGTGCAGAACAATTTGCATATGAACTCGGTTTTCCTAAAGAAAATCTTTTGACCGATGCCTCCAAAAAAGCGTGGGAAGAATGGAAAAAAACGAGCGAATACAAACCCATCATCAATATCGAAAATCACGACACCATCGGCATGTTGGCGATTGATAAAAACGGTGATATTTCGGGAGCTTGCACCACAAGTGGACTCGCTTATAAAATGGCTGGACGTGTTGGTGATAGTCCCATCATCGGTTCTGGTTTGTTTGTGGATAATGAAATAGGCGCTTGTGTCGCCACTGGTTTGGGAGAAGAAGTGGTCAAAACTGTTGGTAGTTTTCTTGTTGTTGAATTAATGCGTCTAGGCAAATCACCTCAACAGGCATGCGAAGAAGCCATCAATAGGATTGTGAACAAACCCATTAGCGATTATAAAAATTTTCAAGTTGGATATATAGCAGTGAATAAACAAGGCCTCACTGGTAGTTATTCCATTCATAAATTTTTTAGTATGACAAAGTATCAGGATGGGAAAAATGAACAATATCAGTCGGATTATTTTGATAAAGCATAAAATTCCACTAACTCAAATTTAAGGTTTCATCAAATGAAAATCAATTTATCCAAAAATCAGGAAGCTCAAAGACGTCACTCTATGGAGAATTTGAGAACTGAAATTGAAAAAGGATGGTCGGGTAAAATTAATAACCGTTCAATAAAAGATATTATTAGCTCTAAAAAACTTTAAACCGAAGTTTAAACGCAAAGGCGCAAAGTTTTTCGCAAGGGACGCAAGGCTCAACTTTGCGTGCTTTGCGCTTCCTTTGCGACTTTGCGTTAAAATGCGATACTTTTCAATGGACCGAAAAATTCATTTTTCCTTAAACTCTTAACTCTTACCCAACTGACTGCCTACTGAAGACTGCGTACTGCCAACTTCCTTTAGAACCACTTTAAAGTCAAATCAATTAACTTTTGCTTAAAATTAGTATAAGGTGGCGTCAACAAATCCGTTGCGCCCATAGTGTGCTGTTTCAGTAATGAACGTCTATTTGAAAACGCTTCAAATCCAAAAAAACCATGTGATTTTCCGATGCCACTGTTATTGCTTCCGCCGAAAGGCAAATTTGGGTTCAAAAACTGCAGTAAGTTGTGATTGATACAACCTGTTCCAGCCCTGGTGTTGTTCATGATGTAATCGATATTCTTTTTATTCTTACTATATATATAGAGTGCCAAAGGTTTTTCCTTTGAATTGATGTAGTCCACCGCCTCTTCTACTTTTGAATATAATTTCACAGGAAGAATTGGACCAAATATTTCATTTTGCATCAATTTAGAATCCTCTGGCACATCAAAAACTAAAGTAGGTTCGATATAGTTATCACTCGAATTTACATTTCCTCCGATAGCAATATTCGTTTGATTGGATTTTGCTTCTTCCAAATAAGATGTCAGACGTTCGTAATGCTTTTGATTGACAATGCGACAATACGATTTTGAATCTTTTACCGTTTCGGAATAAAACTGTTTTAAATTCTCCTTGAAAAGTTTTGTAAACTCATCTTTCAAATCTTTTTGTAGAAACACATAATCTGGAGCAATGCAGGTCTGACCCGAATTGGTGAACTTTCCAAAGATGATTTTCTTGACCGCTTTTTCAAGATTGGCGGTGTCGTCAATTATGGTAGGCGACTTTCCTCCCAACTCTAAAGTTACTGACGTCAAATGCTTGCTGGCCGCTTTCATGACAATTCTTCCAACGGTTGGCGAACCGGTAAAAAAGATATGGTTGAAAGGTAATTTCAATAATTCTTCAGAGGTTTCGACTTCACCTTCAATTAATGCCACTTCATCTTCCGAAAACAAAACCTTCACAATCTTGGCCATCAGCCTTGAAGCATTCGGTGTCATTTCTGAAGGTTTTATGATGACCGTATTTCCAGCAGCAATCGCTGACACTAATGGTACAAATGTCAAATTGATAGGAAAATTCCATGGGGAAATAATTAAACAAACACCTTTAGGCTCGTATTTAATATAAGACGAAGACCCAAGTAATGCCAAAGGTGTATCGACCTTTTGAAGTTTCATCCATGACTTAAGATTACTCTTTGTGAATTTGATTTCGCTCAAAACAGGATAGATTTCAGTCAAATCGGTTTCCAGATATGGTTTTTTGAAATCGTCGAACATCGCTTTTCGGATGTCTTCTTTGTAAGTTATCTCCAAAGCTTTCTTCAAAGCATCCAGTTTTTTGATGCGTTCTTTATAAGTTGTGTTACCGATGTTATACTGATTTGCAGTTTGTCGGGTGAAGAGGTCATTGAACTTATTATCCTTGTTATCTGTCATTGGTCGTAAACGTATTTATTGGGCTTCAAGCCGAGTTTGTGTATTTCATCGGTGTTTTTCGTGTCGGTTTTCATCTTAACCGTTTATCGATGTTTTATATCTAAAAAATTATACCACACTTAAAATGTGTCGTTTCTTTGACATGTAATAAAAAATCAAAACCCCGAATTATCATGAAAAAAGTTTTAATCCTTATCGCTCTAATCACTTTACCGGTTTTAACTTTTGGTCAAAATGCTTCCAACGATATAGCAAAACAAAATGATATAATCGAAACCGTTTCTACCAAAACTGAAACAGTAAACCAAACACCTTTGAGTACTGCAGCAAAAGCTGAAGTGAATGATTTAAGTTACAAAAAAAGTAACGAATTAATCAGTATCAAAGCTTACAGAAAAAGTCTTCAAATTAAAGTTAAGGAGATTAAAAACTGTTAATCAATCAAGAATAAGACGCTATTAATCAATATTTTATATGAGAGCGATTTTCAAATTTGAAAATCGCTCTTTTTTTATTTGTTCGCAATATCATTTGTTGAGAATCCAGATAGCATATTTGCTTCCTCTTCTTTTAATTTTTGAACCAATTCCAATGCATCTGGAACCACATCACTACAAATTACTATCAATGAGCCTTTAATGGCGTTTTTAATGGCGAAGGTTGCTGCTTCTGCTTCGTTAGGAATAACTGTCGTCTTTTTATTCGGGTCTTTTTTCTTAATCCCTGCTTCGAGCATCCCAATGAGTTCTTTCTCCGTCCTCCCTCTAAGATGTTTGTCCTGTCTGATAATAATTTCATCAAACATTTCTGCTGCAATACTGCCAATCTCATTGGTATCTTCTTCACGCCTATCACCCACACCGGCAATAATTCCAACTCGCACGGTAGCATCTAAATTTTTAATAAATGCATGCAGAGCTCTCATTCCGGCAGGATTGTGGGCATAGTCTAGCAGAACTTGAAAATCTTTAAATTGGAATAGATTGAGTCTACCTGGCGTTTGACCTGGTGACGGAATGAAGGTTTCCAAAGCTGCCTTAATATCTTCGTTACTAATGCCTTGAACATGTGCTGCTAGAACTGCGGCAAGGACGTTTTGAATCATGAATGCAGCTTTACCTGCATAGGTGAGTGGAATGTTTTCTGCTTTCATTATTCGCATCTTCCAGGCGCCTCTGCAAATAGTGACAAACCCATTTTCATACACCGCAGTTATACCGTTTAGACGTTGCAATGCTTTTACTCTTGGATTATTCTCATCCATTGAAAACAAGGCTATATGGCTTTCAACATTACGTCGCATATCATAGACCAAATCGTCGTCAGCGTTTAAGATCGCGTAACCACCTGGCAAAACGGTTTCAGGAATGACTGCTTTTACTTTGGCAAGCTGATCGACCGTATGGATTCCCTTAAGACCTAAATGATCGGCCCCTACATTCGTAACAATTCCAACGTCGCAATGTGCAAAACCTAAACCAGCACGCAGGAGTCCGCCTCGCGCACATTCTAATACCGCAAAGTTAACAGTAGGATCTCTCAAGACGAATTCGGCACTGGTAGGTCCGGTGCAATCACCTTTCATCAAAAGCCTATTTTGAATATAAACGCCGTCACTAGTAGTATAACCAACACGATAACCTCTCATTTTGGCAATATGTGCAATCAAACGAGACGTTGTGGTTTTTCCATTGGTACCAGTGACGGCTATAATAGGAATTCTACCGATGTCTCCTTTATTTGGGAAGAGTTTATCTATGACAGGAGCCGCTACATTTCTTGGCAACCCTTCCGTAGGTGCTAAATGCATCCTAAATCCTGGACCTGCGTTAACTTCCAGTATTGCTCCATTTGTTTCAGACAATGGAAGGGTTATATCAGTGGTCATAATATCAATACCACAAATATCCAAATCAATTATTTTCGAAATACGCTCTGCCATTGACACATTGGCGGGATGCACAATATCAGTGACATCCGCTGCTGTACCTCCAGTACTTAAATTAGCTGTATCCTTTAAAATGAGACGCTCATTTTTTGGCAGGACAGAATCCAGCGAATAACCTGCATCTTTGATAATCGTTATTGTTAAGTCGTTGACTGTGATTTGAGTCAACTCTTTTTCGTGTCCATAACCACGTCTAGGATCTCTATTTACTCTATAGATAAGTTGTTCTACCGACGATTCTCCATCTCCAATTACGTGTGCCGGGGTTCGCTTTGCGGCTGCGACAAGTTTGTTGTTTATGACCAACAACCTATAATCTTCACCAACAATATATTTTTCCACAATAACGCGAGAAGATACATTTTGAGCAGTCTTAAATGCTTCTAGTGCTTCCTCATAAGTATTGATATCTACAGTTATACCGCGTCCATGATTTCCGTCAATGGGCTTAATCACCAATGGAAACCCAATGTACTTACAAGCAGATGCAAGACTCTCTTCTTTACTTATAATATCGCCTTTTGGCACACTGACCTCTGCTTGTTCCAACAAATATTTGGTATCTTCTTTATCACAAGCCAATTCTACACCAATACTGCTAGTTTCGCTTGTGACAGTTGCTTGAATTCGTTTTTGATTCGCACCATACCCAAGCTGGCAAAGAGAATATTTGTTGAGCCGAATCCATGGAATGCCGCGACTGACCGCTTCTTCAACAATAGAACCCGTACTTGGACCGAGACGTTCTACTTCCCGTAATTCACGCATATGTTGAATGTCATCATCCATATCATAATCCTCGGCCGAAATCAAAGCTTCACAAATTTTTACAGAAACCTCTGCAGCATAACGCCCAACAGATTCTTCAATATATGAAAACACAACATTGTAAACACCTTTTTCACCATAACCTCGCGTCCTTCCAAAGCCTGTATCCATACCAGCCAGCGTCTGGATTTCCAACGCTATGTGCTCAATTACATGACCCATCCAAGTGCCTTCATCCACTCTCATAAAAAACCCACCTTCACAACCTTCTGAACAACGATGGGAATACATACTGGGAAACATCTTTTTCAATCGCTTACCAAAACCAGGAATTTTGCTTGAAGAATACTCTTCCATTTTTTCTAGGTCGAGGACCATGACTATTAGTTTGTGGCGGCGCACCGACCAATAGTTTGGGCCTCTCATGGCATTTATCTCGCGTATTTTCATAAAATGGAAGGATTAAATTTGTTTTTTAATGTATACTCGTAAATATACAGAAATGTTTGATAAAAGAAAGGAACCAAATACCGATTTGCGAAAGATAAAAAATCCAATATCTGGAATGTGAACATCACATTTCAACTATTGGATTCTTACGAAATATTAATAGTTATATTTTCAAGGCAAATCAATTTCCACCAAAAATTGCCTTTCCATCTTTTTGCAGCACATACCCTTTCCAACTCATAAGTTTGAACTCGGTATTGGACCAATTACCTTCATTAGATTTTTCCAAAATAATGCCTTCATTGTTGGATGGCAAAAATAATTCTGCCTTTGTACTGTCATTATTAAACAATACGTAAGCCGATTTTCCTTTGGTCATTGCACCATCTTTCAATGGATTCAATACGGTGTTTAGGGTACTCAATTCTAAACAGGTTTGTTTTAAATGTGAATAGGATTTTCCATTTTCAAACAAAAAATTTGCTCTTCACTGTTGACAGTCTGTTTTGTTCAAAGACATTTCGGAAGTATAACTGACCGTCTTTAAATCTTTGAACATATTTCCATCGTCATTCAATTCGCCATCGCCTTCTATCAGTCGTTTGTCTTTCAGAAGATAAGCCACCTGTCTTTTGCTTTGTACGCCTTCTGACATGAATGTATAGATACCTATAAGTTTACCTTCATTGATTTCTCCTTTAAAAGTACCTGTGTTCTTATCCTTTTTGGCCAGTGCGTAAGTTAAATTACCTTCTACAGGGTTCTCGTTCTTGGTGATTTCGAAATTGACCATATTGTCTTCTCGCTTATACATATAGCAACCCATCTCCAATTGGGAGGTCGATGCTATTTCTTCCCTATTGGTTTGTTCCGACATAGGCTCTTCCATATCGTTCTTATCATGCTTTTCTTCTTTGTTTTTACAGCTGAAGAAGACTGCGAAAGATACCATTGATACTATTGCCAACTTACTTGCGGCATTGAAATACGAATTTTTAGAATTTGATTGTGTCATAATTTTTGTTTTTAAGTGTTAATCGATTTTTTTGAATATGGTTTGAATTCCTGACGCGTTTGATAGTGTCAGTCTGTTGTTTTCAATGAAATATGTTGTGCTGTTTTGCAAAGCTTTTAAAAATTCTGCTTCTTTGCTAATGGGTTTACACATTATTTTTGTAATGGCCACATTGGTAAACCGAAGCACTCCTTTTTCAAATAAGAGTGAGCCGCTCATTCGGTTGCAGCCTGCAAATCCCATAAAAGTATTTTCTGCAGCATTGATTTCCATAGTTGGAAATTCCTTATTAAAAACTTCGTTGGTAACCTTTTTGCCATTCAAGGTCTCGAGCAACCAAATATCATGGAGTCGATAATCCGTGATGTAGTGACCGCAGCCATCAAGTTTTTGAAATTCCTTTTCAAAATTTTTCTTTATTTCGACTGACACCGAATAAGGCGACACCTTTCCAGACATGGCATTGGTACATTGCTTTTGTTGAATCTGGATTTGAAGTGTTACGGATTCCGTCTGTATCGTGTAACGTTTCACATTCGCATCGGCTGTCATTACAGGTTCTGCATGTGGTGTTTTTATGGAATCTGTTGGTGTTTTGTAAACAATTTGATTTTCAAATAACTCAAGGCTCCAAAATGGTTCGGTGCCAGTTGCGGCAAAATAAGGTTGTTGTTCTTCAGACATCAAGTCTTGAGCAGACATCTGGACTTCTGTTGAATCTTCAGTTTTTTCCGTTGCTTTTTCAGAATTAGCTTTCGGTTTGCAACCCAGAAAAAGCCAAAAAATAATTACACTATAAATGAGATGCTTCATTTCTCTACGATTTTAAACAATCAATTCGCTTTTTTGAATCGCATCATTG
>JBBSLN010000050.1:0-9923 GCA_038255205.1 Flavobacteriales bacterium | reverse complement strand
ATTGATAAATAAACATCCACCAAGGAATGTTGCTAAAAGTAAAGTTTTTTTCATATAATTTAGATTTAAAATTTTGAATAAATGTAGGTGATATTTCAATCCAAAATACAAACGAAAAATATATATTTTATGACTATTAAGATATTGATATTTAAATACTTAAGTATTATTTATCTTATAGACGGCAAAAATTGAAACAGCTTTTAGGAAAGGATATGATAGGAATTATTTAGTTTTGAATAGATTCAACAAGTTGGATTAAAATTGCAAGTAGCTAACCTCGAATCTTTTAGATAAAATTTCATTCAGTACATCAACGTTGCCATTGGAAAAAAATTGATTTTTTGACTTTTGAGTTGAAATGTTCAACAACTGATTTTTTTCTAGAATCGCTCTTGTCTGTCGAGCTACAGCCTCACCAGAATCAATTATTTTGATATTTTTTGGAAGTATTTCGAGTAGCAAAGGCATTAGATATGGATAGTGCGTGCAGCCTAATACTAGATAATCTATATTGGCTTTAATCATTGGTTTTAGGTAGTCCATGAGCAAACGTCGCGTTTCTTCGCTATTTGCTTTACCTTCCTCAACTAGCTGTACAATACCGTCCCCAACTTGCTCGATAACTTCGATACCATCGCTATACAGGTCAGTGGTTGTATGAAATAGATCACTTGATAGCGTTCCTTTTGTTGCTAATATGCCAATCGCTTTGGTTTCGGTTTTTAAGGCAGCCGGTTTGATAGCTGGTTCAATTCCGATAAATGGTATATTATAATTCGAACGAAGCATTTTTATAGCATTGGTCGTAGCCGTGTTGCAAGCAACCACTATAATTTTACAATTGTGTTTTATGAGCAATTCAGTATTCTTAATGCTCAAATTAATGATTTCAGTCTGGGTTTTATGACCATAAGGCGCATTGTGGCTATCGGCAAGATAAATGGTGTTTTCAGAAGGCAGTAAAGCGTGTATTTCCTGAAAAATCGAGGTGCCTCCGATGCCTGAATCAAAAATGCCGATAGGTTGTGTACTCATAATACAAAAATAAAAAAGCCGCTCATTAAAAGCGGCTTTGGTTTAAAATTTTATTTAAAAAAATTAGAATCCTAATTCTTTTTTCACGTCTGCCATCAGGTCTTTACCGTCAGCTAACAACACGCCACTTCCTTGAGTAGAATCCAAAACATATTGAAAACCTTGCGCTTTCGCCACTTTCTGGATAGCAACTTTAGCTTTTTCAAAAATAGGTTTTATTAATTCGCCTTCCTTTTTTTGAATGTCTTCTTGTGCAGTTCCTTGGTACTGACGAATGCTTTGCTCAATAGATTGAACTTCTTCGGCTCTCTTGCGATTTTCTTCTTCAGTCTTTGTTTCAACTTCAGCTTGGTATTGTTTAATTTTATTTTGATACTCCGTTGCCATCTTTTGGATTTCAGCTTCGTACGTTTTACCTAGCTTGTCTAATTCAGCTTTGGCAGTTTTCATTTGTGGCATTGCCTCAATCAACTCATTGGTATTGATGTGTGCAATCTTGCTTTGTGCTTGTGTAAAGCTGGTCGCTCCCATAAATAAAATTGCTGCAAATAAAAGGGTTTTAAATTGTTTCATTTTTAAAATTTTGAATTACTTGTTATTGATTATTTTTAGTTATTATCTGGTACAGAATCTTTCTTTTTGTTCTGTGCTTCACGCTCTTCTTTTGCTTTTTTGCGATCAGCAATGATTTTCGCTTTACGTTCTTCTAGTTCTTTCTTTCGTTGTTCCCGTTCGTTCAATAGTTGCTGTTGTTTCTCTTCAGCTGTTTGTTCAGCAGTTTTTCCTGCTGGAGGCGCCATTACACCTTTATCATTCACTTTCCTTACTGCTGTGCTATCTACAGGTCGGTTGTTAACACTATCTCGTTGAGCTTTTGCCGCTGCGCGTTCCTCCAATATTTTCTGACGTCTTGCATCTGCTGCCGCTTTTAATGAATCACGAGTTTTAAGCTGTGCTTCCCTGCGATCGTCCATTGCATTCTCACGCTCTGATTTTTTCTCTTCCAATGCTTTTTCGCGAGCATCCAATTCTTCATTAATCACAGGTACGATATCTTCTTTTTCTGCAGTTCTGCGTTCTGACTTCGTTTGCGCCTGTGTTCTTTTTGAAGAACGGGTGATACTTCTTAAAACCAATTCGCTGATATCAAATCGTTCAGCTGAATAAAGCATAACAACATCAGCAGATTTATCAAAAATGAAATCATATTGTTTGTTACCAGCAATTTCTTGCACTGCAGCAAAAATTTGATCTTGAATCGGTTGAATCAGTTGTTTTTTCTGAATCATTAAATCGCCATTTGGGCCAAATCGTTTTTGTTGATAGTCTAATATTTCTGCTTCCTCAAAAGTAATGTCCTCCAACCGTTCTTCATACAATTCTTTTGTAAGAAGCACACTTTCGCTGTTCAATTGCTTTTTCTTTGTATCAATACTACTTAATCGTTGTTCGATTTCAGTTTTCCATTGTTGAACTTTTCCGTCCAATTGGGTGGTTGCTTCTTGATATTCGGGAACGTTTTGCAAAATATACTCTGTGTCTATATAGCCAATCCTAACACCGCGTTGTGCTTGGGAAACAAAACTCGACAGACCTATCATCGTCATTAAGTAAAGAACTTTAAACTTCATCTGTTTGTAAATTTAGGATTGATTGTAAATCTAAATTTCTAAAATGACAATTTCTGCGTTTTGACTTAGCCATTTAGAGTTAATATTTTTCAAATTAACGAAATATATTCCAAAAAATTTTAACACTACTACTAAATCGTCAAAGTATCATTAGAAAATATCGTGCCAAACTTAAAATTGTTGTCCAATGATAAAATGGGTTTCCCAGCCGTTTTTAACCGATTGCCCAGGCAGTGGGTCAAAACCATGTCCGAAATCAATACCCAACAAACCGAATGCAGGCATGAATATTCTCAATCCGAGCCCTGCAGAACGATTGATGTCAAAGGGATTGTAGTCCCTAAAGTTATCAAACGACACACCGCCTTCCAAGAAGCCCAACGCAAATATTTTTGCCTGACCTTCAAGGGTAATCGGATAACGAAGTTCCATAGAGAACTTGTTGTAGATAGATCCACCATCTTGAGAAGACAATGATTGGTTTGGATAACCTCTTAAGGCAATAGTCTCTCTGCCATCAAGGGCAAAGTTACCAAGGCCATCACCACCCAAGAAGAAACGCTCAAAAGGAATGACACCTCTATCATTGTTGTAGGCACCTAAATATCCAAATTCCAAGGTTGATTTCAGAACTAATTTTTTAACGATACTTTGGTACCAATCAAATTTTGTTTTTATTTTATAAAACTCCAACCACTTGTAACGCTCTTGATCAATTTCTCCAATACGTGCAAAGTCATCCACGTCAGTAGGGTCTAAGGCATCACGCTCATTCTTTAGGGACTCATAGTCAGTACTGTTAAATAATGAATAGGGTACTGACAATTTTGCGGTAACTGAAAAATTGGAACCTCCTTCTGGGTAAATTGGGTCGTTAAAGGTATTGTTCCTGCTCAAACCAACAGTATATGCCAAGTTATTGGAATAGCCATTACCAAAGGTGAATAGACCCGTATTGTAATTCTTCAAATCGTAATGTTGGAAGCTAATCGCTTGTGATAGTGTAAAAAAGTCATCAGGAACCGACAAACGACGTGCCAAACCTACAGTAAGTCCTGTGATATTGAATCGTTTGCTTTTGTCAGCATCTCTAGTTTGCGGATTGAAAAGAAATTGTCTTGTATGCGATATGGATGTTGAAAACTGCACAGGTCGTTTTCCTCCTAACCAAGGTTCCGAAAATGAAAAACTATAGGTTTGAAAAAACCGGCTGGCTTGTAGTCTCAATGATAAACTTTGGCCATCTCCCGAAGGAACTGGTTTGTAAGCTTCACCATTAAATATATCCTTAATGGCGAAATTGTTAAATGAAAGGCCCAAGGTTCCAATAAATCCACCGCCACCGTAGCCTCCTTGGAGCTCAATTTGACTTGCTCCAGATTCCACAACCGAATATTCCATATCCACTGTGCCATCAGTAGGATTCACATTTTTGAAATTTGGAGATATTTTTTGAGCATCAAAAAAGCCCAATTGCCCTAGCTCTCGTATGGTTCTAACAACATTTTCTTTACTGTAAAGTTGCCCAGGACGTGTGCGAATTTCTCTGTAAATGACATGGTCATTCGTTTTTTCATTACCTACAACTGTTACGCTATTAAAATAGGCAGGTTTTCCTTCTGAAATACGAATTTCCATATCAATAACATTGCCGTCTGCACTAACTTCTACTGGGTTTATAGTCGAAAACAGATAGCCACTATTTTGATACAGATTGGTTATATCTCTCGCATCTGGTTTTGTGTCATCAGCTATACGTTTTTTTAGTTCCACACCGTTATAGGTGTCGCCTTCTTCGATTCCAAGAATGTTTTGTAAATATCTATCAGAATACACGCTGTTGCCCACAAATGATATTCTACCGAAGGTATATTTTTCACCTTCTTCAAGACTGATGTTTATAGATATGGTCTTATCGTTATTATTGATAATCGAATCAGAAATAATACGTGCATCTCTATAACCGTTTTCCTTGTATTTGTCAATGACAGATACCAAATCCGTTTTATAGTCGGCCTTGACGTATTTTGAACGTTTTAATATGCTGATTGGATTTTTTTGCTTGGTATTCTTCATGGACTTGCGTAGCTTTTTATCACTAAGCTGCTCGTTACCATTAAAAGCGATATTCTTAATTTTTATCTTTTCTCCTTTATCAATATCGACCGTCATGTTTACTCGACGCTTTTCTATAGAATCGGTCACTTCAGTTGTATTTACAATGACCGAAGTATTATAGAAACCTTCTTTCTTATACTTATTGATAAGATAATTTTGAGTTGTTGTAATTAGGTTCTCTGTGACTTTAACACCTTTATTCAATTTGTTATCCTTAACAATCCCTTCTATTTTGGATTTTTTAACGCCTTCTATTTTGACTTCGTTCAGTTCAGGAAGGTCGATAAGATTAATCTCGAGATATGCTACATTGCCCTCGGTTCTTGCTAGATAAATATCTATAGCGCTAAAAAGCTTGGAGTTCCATAATTTTTTTAAAGCAGTACTAATCTCTTCCCCTGGAATGGAAATTTCTACACCTTTTCTCAATCCAGAATAGGTGATGACGGTTTGTTCACTAAAATTAGTGTTACCCGTAACTGAAATTTCCCCTAATATGTATTTTTGACCATTATTGAATTTAATGTCTTGAGCAGATATTGTATTGGAAACTATAAATAGTAAGGCAATGAAGAATGTTTTAAGAAATGTTTTCAAAAGTATTTTGTTAGGTAAGTTGTTCACTTGTTTTTCCAAATCGTCGTTCTCTATTTTGATATTCAATCAAAGCGTCGTATAAATCTGCTTTTTTAAAGTCTGGCCATAAAATAGGCGTAAAGTATAACTCGGCATATGCTATTTGCCATAATAAAAAGTTGCTGATTCGTTGTTCGCCACTGGTTCTAATTAGCAAATCCACGTCTGGTAAATTTTGCGTGTAAAGATGCTTATTAATAATGGATTCGTCAATAGAATCGGAAGAAATTATATTATTTTTAACTTTATTACTCAATTCTTTTACCACGTTTATCAGCTCTTCACGAGACCCGTAACTCAATGCCAAAGTCAAGATCATGGCATTGTTTTCTTTGGTTTTTTCGATGACCTCTAAAAGTTCATTGTGTGCTTTTTTTGGCAAATCGTTAAGAATTCCAATTGCCGAAAGTTTAATATTGTTATCCTGAAGTGTTTTGATTTCTTTTTTCAAGGATTTTACCAAAAGTTTCATCAATGTCCGGACTTCAATTTTTGGTCTGTTCCAATTTTCAGTAGAGAAAGCGTAGAGCGTTAAGTTTTTGATGCCCAATTCTGCACTCGCCTCTACCACATCACGTACAGATTTAGTGCCGTTTTCATGTCCGACGACTCTTAAAAGACCTTGTTGCTTTGCCCAACGACCATTACCATCCATTATGATGGCTACGTGTTTCGGTAGTTTATCTTTATGTATGTCTTTTACGTCTCCCACTTAATAATTACAATAACATGGTTTTTGTCCGAAGGTATAAGTTAATGTGATTCCTGTGAATACATACCAATCGTTGCTATTGGTGTTTCCAAAACTAAATTGTTCTCTAAAAGTTGCGTCCGGTACGCTACCATCAATTTCATCTGAAAATGTGTACCGAGCACCGACTTCCACTGCCAAGATGAGATTGTCTGCTGTAGTCGTCTTAAAACCTAACACCATTGGGATACCGTAAGCCCAACTGCTTGTGTTTTCGGAAATTAAAACACCATTGGAATTAAAGAAAAAATTATCATGATTGGCTAAACTAATTCCAGTAAACAAGTAAGGAGTGGATTTGTGAGTTCCCATATGAAGGTTCCAATCAAAAAATGTAAATTCCATTCCAGCGGAAACTTCAAAAATATTGTTATCAAATTCGTAACCGCGTTCTATTCGTCTTGGGTCACTGGCATCAGCATCTCTACCATTCAATTGAGTATAAATAGCGGTTAACCGATATGAATGTCTTGGGCTGCGATTCCATTTTAAGACGCCTCCCAAAGCAGGGCTTTTGGGAGCAATGTAGCTCGTTGATCCCACATCACCAATAAAATTACTGCTTCCCAAAAAAAAGCCAAACTCATAAATTTGAGATTGAGATGTTTGTGAGAAAAAGACACTAAATAAAATTAAGATTATATACCTCATAAAATTTTAAAAGTTTGCAAATATAATAAATATGATTAGCCTATAACAATTTGAATGGAATAGTATTACAGTTAAACAGTATTTGCGAGGTTTTATTGTTTCAATTGCGCTTGTCTTCGCCCCAAAGCATCTTTTTACGGAGAGTATCAATAAAGCTTTCATCTAAGAGCTCAACCATATTGATTTTGAATGGCGCTTTTTTGATTATCACTATCGTGGAATTGGGCAAAGTTGCTATGCGAGAATCTAAAGAAATCAAATAATCGTCCTCTCGACCATCCACTTTTAACTGAATTTCCATATCATCTGGAATGACCAGAGGCCTAGCGCTTAAATTATGTGGCGCAATAGGAGTGAGAACAAAGTTGTTTGCGTCGGGAGTAATAACTGGACCAGCACAACTTAAAGAATAGCCTGTGGAACCCGTGGGTGTAGAAACTATCAGGCCATCTGCCCAATAGGAGGTTAAATATTCTCCATTTAAGTGTGTTTCAACCGTAATCATGGAGGTTGTATTTTTTCTGCTGACGGCAATTTCGTTCAAGGCAAAATTGGTGCGCACAAGATCTTTGTTTTCTGGAGTTGTTTCAATGCTCAATAGAGCACGTTCAGAAATTTTGTATCGTTTTTCTAGAATACTTGTGATGGCACTTTCTATTTGATTGGTCTGAATAGTTGCTAAAAATCCCAACCTTCCTGTATTAATTCCCACAATAGGAATTCCCAAATCACGGACAAATGTGATGGCTCTTAAAATAGTTCCATCACCTCCTATACTAATTAATAAATCGTAAGAATTGTCGAGTTTATTGAACGTTCCAAAAGCGTCATGATTGAGGATGCTATTGACCTCATTTTGAATCATGTCGAAAAATTCTGATTCTATAAATACCTTAACGTCTTTCTTAATTAAAAAGTCCAGCAATGTTTTTATGCTGGGTTGAGATGTGTTTTGATAATATTGTCCGTAGATGGCGATTTTCATCATTATATATCAAGATATTTTTTGAGATAATCCGATCGCTCCTTTAGACTTTCGATATAGGAGTCATCTTCATGTCCTGAAACAATATTGTAACTATATCGTCTAAAGGATTGAATCACATCGTTTAAACTAGAGTTTCCAATTTTTAAGGTGATTTGAACGACATCGCTTTCCATTTTGGATATAAAAGCACCCAATAGTTTGGCGTCGTTCGATTCTACAATTTGACTGATTTCGCTAAACGAATAGTCGGAGACCCCTTTTTCAATGATTAAAATACCTCCTGGTTCTGCAAAAAAAGGCGTTTCATTGAACAGACCTATTATGTCATTCAATTCATAGTAGCCCAAATACTTATTATCCTCACCTAATACAGGCATGATGTTACAGGAATTTTGGGCAAACTCTTCTAAAACATCCAGCCATGTGGTCGTTAACCTTACAAAAAATCCTTCAAGGACGTAATTACAGTCCACAATTGTTTCTTTTCCTTCAAAACAATAGGCATCATTTTCTGAAATACAACCCAGATACACACCGTTGTCTTCAACAGGAATATGAGAAAAGGTTAACTCCTTGAACATCATCTTTAAGTCACTGACTTTGTCATTGATGTTCAATGGTTTTATATCATTTATGATGAATTGTTGTAATGGCATAATCAATTTTAATCTCTTGCAAATTAATTAAAAATAACTACAAAAAGCCTGTTCTACTTCGTATTTTTGTTAGCTTAAAGTTAAAGTTAATGACTAAATTAAGTGTAAATATTAACAAAATAGCCACCTTGAGAAATGCGAGAGGAGGAGATGTGCCTAACTTGGTGCAATTCGCAAAAGATGTACAGACTTTTGGTGCCCAAGGTATTACCATTCATCCTAGACCGGATGAGCGCCATATTCGGTATGCGGATGTCTATGATTTAAAGCCTATTGTGACAACCGAATATAATATCGAAGGAAATCCAATCCGTCAATTCATGGACATGGTTTTAGATGTAAAACCTACCCAGGTTACTTTAGTGCCTGATGCCGATGATGCCATCACGTCAAATGCAGGCTGGGATACGATTCATCATAATGGTTTTCTTAAAGAAGTTATCAAAGAATTCAAAAGCAACGGCATTAGAACCTCCATTTTTGTAGATCCAGTTTTAAAGCAGATTGAAGGCGCTAAAGCAACAGGAACTGACAGAATAGAATTGTACACAGAGGCGTTTGCCCACCATTACAACTTGGGAAATGAAATGGCAATCAAGCCTTATACCGAAAGTGCAGTGTTGGCAAACTCTCTTGGACTTGGCATCAATGCAGGGCATGATTTATCATTGGATAACATTCAGTTTTTCAAAAATAATATTCCAGATTTGTTAGAAGTTTCAATAGGTCATGCATTGATCTCTGAAAGTTTATATTTGGGGATTGAAAATGTTATTAATATGTATTTGCATAGACTGAAATGAGTTTTCAGCTGTAGTTTCAGTTACAATTTTTAGTTGTTTTCCAGGAGCTATTTAGGTAGTCGATATAATTGGAATTTGGTGCTTTTATTCTGGAATTTTTCAAATCGTAATTCGTAAATCAAAACTCGTAAATCAATAATGCTTCTTCACTCAAATATAATAGGACAGGGCAAACCATTTATTTTCCTCCACGGCTTTTTAGGCATGAGTGATAATTGGAAGACCATTGGTACAAAGTTCAGTGAACTGGGCTATGAAACGCACTTAATTGACCAACGTAATCATGGACGCAGTTTTCATAGTGAGGACTTCAATTATGACCTGATGGTCCAAGATTTAAAGGGATATATTGACAAACTCAATTTGAAGGATTGTATTCTGTTAGGACATTCCATGGGTGGAAAAACAGCGATGTTGTTTGCGGTGGAATATCCCAAATTAATTAATAAATTGATTATTGCAGATATTTCCCCACGATATTATCCGACACATCACGATGACATTTTGAATGGATTGTCATCTTTGGATTTTGATAGGATTAAAACCAGAGGAGAGGCAGATGATGCTTTGAAGCGCTACGTTCCAGATGTTGGGACCCGGCAATTTCTTTTGAAAAACCTCTATTGGGAAACCAAAGAAAATTTGGCACTT